>JARICQ010000053.1 GCA_029264075.1 Tissierellaceae bacterium
TGAAAATCTATGAAACTAGCATATCCATAGTGGGTGTGGACATATCTCGTTGGTATTCCAAGGACTAGGGTAGGGACTCCTTTATTTGAAAGATGTATCTTTCCTGCATTTGTACCACCTGAAAGTCTGACTGCATGCTGGCATTTTATATGATTTTCCTTAGCTATTCTCTTTCCAAAATCAATAAATTTGTGGTGGGATATATAGGAGCTATCCCTATGTCTTATTTGAGGACCATATCCAAGGCCTGCCTGCATAGTATACTTATCCCTATATAGATCATCAGCTGGACTCCCTTCAAATACTATGGCTATATCAGGTCTAATCACATTTGAAGTGATCTCTGCCCCCCTTGTCCCTACTTCCTCTTGGGCAGCCAAGGCTCCAACTAGATTTACTGGCAAATCTTCATTTTTCAGTCTCTTAAGTATTTCTATTACTGCTGCACATCCTAGCCTATTGTCAAAGGCCTTACCCATCATAATCTTATTTTTCTCATTATATTCAAAATTTGCAAAGGGAACTATGGGTGCCCCTATATCTATCTTAAAATCATCTATTACTTCTTCTCTAGACCTTGCTCCCAGGTCTATTTGTAAATCTGATATCACTAGCTTCTTTTCTTTTTCCTCTGCTGTCATGAAATGAGGTGGCTTAGATGTAACTATACCCTTTAGATAATCTCCATCTTTATTTTTAACCATCACTAGATGGGCTGGAATATTGTTGACTATCCATCCACCAAGAGGAATGAAGTTAATTAAGCCCTTGGCATCTATAGATTGGACCATAAATCCCACTTCATCTAGATGTGCATCTAACATTATTGTCATCTTATCGGGGTCTTTATTTTCCAAGTTCAAATAGCAGTTCATCATGGAGTCTTTTTCAAAAGATAAGTCCCCCCTATAATCATCAACTACATTTAAAACATTGTCTTCAAAACCAGGAGCTCCCCAAGCATTTGATAAATCCTCTATCATATTTAAAGTTTTCATATATTCCTCCCCTTAGTTTTTTATCTGTCTATATTGTATAGCATATAAGATTAATAGGAAAGTCGATCTTAGATGAAAAAAACAATAGATTTAAAAGGAATTTTTCTAGATATGAATTCAATAGACTTCTATTGAACTGGGTATAAAATAATTGGACATCTTTTAACTTTGACTTAACTACCGCTTAGATCTGGGACAGTTTTTAAAAACATGAATTGGGTAGAAATTAACTAAATACATTTTAAATTATAGTAAAACTTTTCAAAAATCTATACTGTATTTACAAGGGAGTGTTATAATGGCTAATCAAAAAATTGGACTTGTCCTAGAAGGCGGGGGTATGAGAGGTGCTTATACTAGTGGAGTTCTAGAGGCATTCATGGAGGAGAATATTAGATTTCCTTATGTCATTGGTGTATCAGCAGGTGCAAACAATGGGGCAAATTTTGTAGCAGAGCAAAAAGATAGAGGAGAAAAAGTCTTTGTAGACTATGTAAATCATAAGGAGTATTCAGGTTTTAAATACTGGCTAAAGGATGAGAGCTATTTTAATATGGACTTTTTATTTGATGTCCTTCCAAACAAGCTAGCCCCTTTTGATTATGAAACCTTTATGGATTCGGAAACAGTCTTTAAGGTTTGTGCAACAAATGCTCAGACTGGAAGAGCTGAATACTTTAAAAAGTCCGATTACCAGGATAGAGATTTTATAGCAACAGTTTTAAAGGCATCAAGTAGTCTTCCTATAATTTCAGCACCAGTGGAGATAAATAATCAACTGTACTTTGATGGAGGAATCACAGATTCTATTCCTTTAGAAAAATCTATAAAAGATGGAAATAAACATAATGTACTTGTACTTACTAGGGACAAAGATTATCGTAAAAGAAGGCAACTTTTAGGATTATATTCAAAACACTATTTAAAAAAACATCCCAAGGTTCTTGAGGCCTTAGAAAAAAGGCATATAATTTACAATTCAACGCTAGAGAAAATCGAGGAGTTGGAAGAGGAAGGATTTGTATTTGTGTTTAGGCCTATTGAAGAAATTAAAGTAGGAAGATTAGAAAAAGACACAAATAAGTTAAGGCAAATATATAAACAAGGCTACTTGGAGACTAAAGAGCAAATGAAGGCTTTTAAGGAATGGAGAAAGATATTGAAGTCCTAAAATAATTGAAGCGAAGGATCGAATGATTCAATATGAATCTTCTATCCTTCGCTCTATTTATAGAATTATATTCTACTTTATATATTTATCAATTATCATGATTATCTCTTCTATTTTTTCATCACCTTGGTCTTCACTTTCAAGTATAGCTTCAGCTACACAGGTCCTTATATGACTATTTAATACATCTATATTTGCCTTTTTCAACAGACCAATTGCAGAGAGTATTTGAGTAGATACATCTACACAATATCTATCTGCCTCCAACATATTTATAATTCCATCTAATTGTCCACGTGCTGTCTTAAGTTTAGTTATAGCTTTTTTCTTGCCTTCATTCATAGGATCCACCTCTATTTAAAAAGAGTAACTAGCAAATGAAAGCTCTCTAGACTAAGTAAATACTTAATTTAGTATAGAGAGCAAGGCTTTCATCTCGCTAACTTTCTACTTTTAATTATTTTATCTAATACTTTCTACTACGTAACCCGCTTCTTCTACTGCACTTCTAAGTTGAAAATCGTCTAAGTTGTCGCCTTCTACTTCTACCTGCTTTGATTTGAAATTAACGACTACTGACTTTACACCATCAATTTCTCCGAGTTCAGCTTTTACTGCTCTTTCACAATGCTCACAACTCATACCTATTACTTCCAATACCTTTTTCATTTTCAATTCCTCCTGTTTTTTACTCAAATCTCTTAAGTCTAAGTGAATTTGTAACTACTGAAACTGAGCTAAATGCCATTGCTGCTCCTGCCACCATTGGATTTAAAAATCCTAAAGCTGCAAAAGGTATACCGACACTATTGTAGAAAAATGCCCAGAATAAGTTTTGCTTAATAGTTTTCATGGTCCTATGACTTAATCTAATAGCTGTAACTACTCCAGAAAGATCTCC
>JARICQ010000152.1 GCA_029264075.1 Tissierellaceae bacterium
ATTTTTAAATGAAAGTAGAGATGTATCTGATTTTGAAGAAGGATTTAATATTTCTGTCCAATTAGAAAAGGATACCATACTATTCCTAAATGAAATCAGGTCCATTGTTGACCCTAAATACCACGAGGCAATAGATATGGTAATCAGTGAAGAAAGAAACCATTTAAAATCTCTTTATAAATTTAAAGATAAGATAAAGTAAACACAAGGAAAACTAAGGATAAAATAAACTTAAATAGCTTGCCATAATATTAGGATTATCCAATTTGGATAATCCTAATATTTAATCTTAAATCTACTTAAATAAATAGTTTCTAAAAAAACTTGTTATATCATTTGATCTATGCTATACTATAAGAGAACTTAAATTTAGAGTAGATAGTAGCACGAGATATGACTACATATGCTATTTTATAGTATACACCTAGATCTTATCAGTGGATTATTAAAATCAGTTTAAGAAATAAAATTTTGGAGGCATGCATGATGAACGGTACAGTAAAATGGTTTAACGCAGAAAAAGGATTTGGATTTATCACTACAGAAGAAGGTGAAGATGTTTTCGTACACTTCTCACAAATTCAAAAGGACGGTTTCAAATCTTTAAATGAAGGCGAAGAAGTAGAATTTGACGTAGTAGAAGGCGAAAAAGGTCTTCAAGCTGAGAACGTAGTTTCTAAGTAATTGACATTTAAACCCTAGGACATGAAAGTGTTCCTAGGGTTTTTTAATGTTATAAATCTCTTTTAAAAATAAACTGATTCTTATTCTGGAGCCTAGATAAGAAAATCAGAATACTATTGAAAATATTCAGAAAAAACACTTAATTTGACAGGTGTTTTATGCTATAATATAAAAAATGATATTTAGTTATTTTATTATTTCTATAATTATATTATACAGGAGGTTATTATGAAAAAAATATTGATTATCACATGTATGAGTTTATTGGTCTTGGCAGGGTGTTCAAATGATAGCCAGGAGGGAGTAGATGATAGGAAACTAGTTGTCTATACTTCTGTTGATCAGTTCATAGCTGAGGAAATACTAAATGATTTTGAAGATGAAACAGGTATAGAAGTTTTACCTGTTTATGATATTGAAGCTTCAAAACTACAGGTCTTGCAAATAGATTGATAGCAGAAAAGGACAATCCACAGGGAGATATTTTTTGGAGCTCTGAAATCATAATGACACTAAAGCTAAAAGATGAAGAGGTTTTTCAGCCATATATATCTGAACAGGCAGCTACTATACCAGATTCTTATAAGGACAAGGAAGGATACTGGACTGGTTTTGGTGGTAGAGGAAGAGTAATGATAGTAAATAAGGAATTATTTGATGGTGAAGAATATCCTGATTCCATATACGATTTAACCGATATAAAGTATAAGGATTACAAAAAAGCTATCCCATATCCTATGTTTGGAACGACCTTGACTCACATCTATGTAATGAGCCAAGATTGGGGTGTTGATGAGGCTGTACAATATTTTGTAGATGCTGAAAAAAACAATACATTAATAGTAGATGGCAATTCTGTTGTTAGGGATTTAGTTGCAGACGGAGAAGTGGCTTTTGGTATAACTGATACAGATGATGCTTTTCTTGCAGTTGAAAATGGAGCCCCAGTAGAAGTTCTCTACCTAGATCAAGACACTATTGGGACCCTTATCATTCCAAATACTGTAGGGCTAATTAATGGAGCGAGCAATGCTGATGAAGGGAAAGTCTTTATTGACTATATTCTTAAAAAAGAAACAGAAGATAAGCTTATAGAATTAGGATTCATAGACATATCTTTAAATGATACGCAAACAGACATAAAGTTTTTAGAGTGCGACTTTGAAAAGGCCTATGAGAATAGCGAAGAGATCTTAGAGAAAGTTCAAAATGATCTGGTCAGGTAGGTCTGCAAAAAAAATACTGCCTAAAATTTTTCTAGGGATTATATTCTTAATTATAGCTATTCCCTTTTTTAGTATTGTTGATTTAATTTTAAAAGAAAAAGTAAGCTATCAAGGGATTTTGAATATAAGAACATTGAAATTGCTAGCAAAATCAGTATTTTTATCTCTATCAGTAGCCCTGCTTTCGCTTTTTATTAGCTTTAATAGCTTGCTATTTATAACTAAGAAATTAAAAAAATACGCCTTTTCAATAATTGTAGTCATATTTACCCTATTTATTATATCGCCCTATATCCATGCACTTAGCTGGATAAAATTAGTGGGTATAGGTAGGTATTCATTTTTGAAGACCCTTTTGGTTTTGTCTAGCTACTATTCGACTATAAATCTCCTGGTCTTGTCAGCAGGCTTTTACAGTATAGATATGTCTTATGTAGATGCAGGGAGGATCTACAGAAAAGATGGAAGTGTAATCTATAATATCATCTTCAAAATGTTAAAGTCCTACTGGATGTCGAGCTCGGCATTGATATTCATACTAGTGATGTCTGATTTTAGTATACCTTCATTATTTCAGCTAAAGACCTACAGCCTGGAGATCTTTACTTACTATACTTCAGGTAGATCCTTTAGTGAAATTGTATATAGATCACTGCCTTTGATTTTATTGAATTTAGGAGCACTTGTTATTCTGCTTAAATACTCTAGAAATATGGAATTTAAAAAGCAAGGATCGCCCTTGTTCTTTAATTTTAATCTTGAACTTAATCTATTCAACAAGATAAAAACCTATGCTGGATCCCTGCTACTATTAACAATGTTTCTTCTTGTATTTTCAAATTTTATAGATTCATCTAATATTGATTTGTTAAGAGAGACATTTTTAAGCAACACTAAGGAAATGAGATATTCATTTAAGGCAGCCTTTATACCTGCCATACTTAGTAGCATCATAGTTTTTTTCCTTGAAAAGCATTCAAACAAGAGCTTGACCAAGATATTTTTAATGATTCCAATTTTAATATCAGGATCTCTTCTTGGAATATCAGTGATTAACTTTTTTTCTAGATTTGATATATATAGAGAATTAGTCAATTCAAATACACTTTTATACTATGCCAACACATTTAAAGCCTTGCCCTTTGTATACTTTGCTTTAAAGGGAACACTAGAAACAAAAGATGACAATCTTCTTAAGAGTGGATTAATATATGAAAAAAACTACTTTAGAAGACTAGTTAAGATAGAAATACCCTATTATATGCTTCCGATATTTTCAGGGCTTTATGTTGGCTTTGGATTTTTAAGTGGAGAGATAGCATCCTCTATTTTGCTAATACCAGCCGGAGAGCAGCTTTTGTCCCTTAAGATATATAGCTATCTTCACTATGGCAGCAGTGGCAAAATTTCAGCCTTGGGACTTATTATTGTAGGATTTTTTTCAATTATAAGTATTATTTTAGCTTTTATTTTAAATAGAAAAGGAAGGTATTTTAGATGATAGAAATACTTAAGATAGAAAAATTGTGTAAGAGTTATGGTCAAAAGAAAATACTAGACAAGCTAGATTTTCTGATGGCAGAGGGTGAAATAACTTCAATAATGGGAAAGTCTGGAGCTGGAAAGACTACTCTACTTAAAATTATAGCTGGAATTAAAAAGCCTGATGGAGGCAAGATCTATATAGATGGAGAACTTGTAGAAGATTCTAAAATTAGCAAGCCGCCCTATGATAGAAAGATTGGATATGTATTTCAAAATCCTGCTATTTGGCCACATATGACTATTGAAGAAAATATAAAGTTTCCTCTAAAGGAAGATAAGGACAGGGAGTATAGGGAACTTATCGAAATATTAAAGATTGAAGAAATACAAAAGAGTTATTCAGAAGAAATATCTGGTGGAGAGGCAAAAAGAGTTTCCATTGCCAGGGCAATAATTTCTAATCCAAAGCTCTTGATCATGGATGAACCATTTACAAATCTCGATGAAGAAATAAAAGAGGATATAGGGCAGATGATAAAAACTATACATAAGAGAAAAAATCTAGCCATACTAACAGTTGGGCACAATTATGAGGATAATAAGAGAATTTCAAATAAGATTTTTAAACTAGAAAAAGGAGTATTAAATGAAGAAAGCTATTAAATTAATCTTGATTTTTATACTTGTAACTATGGCCCTCTCAATTTCATCATGCAGTGAAAAAACTGAGAGAGAGAGAAAGGATTTTCAAAATTTGCTTGACGAATATGAAATTTCATCAGTAGTGGAATTTGATGGCAAGATATATGTTGGAGGGCTTGAAGGTGTTTTTGAGATAGGGCCAGAAAATCTTAGCTATGAAAAAATAGATTTGGGAGATATTTTTTTAGTAAAGGATCTTTTAGTCTTTAATGATGAGCTCTATATTGGCCATGAAGAAGGAATTAAAGTATATAAGGATGGAGAATATAGGGAAATATTAAATAAAGAGTCTGATCTTGATGATATAAGGGTAAATGACTTGTATGTAGATAGAAATGATGATCTTTGGGTTGGAACATATGGTGGTGTCCTTAAATTTTCCTCAGGAGTCTGGGAGTCTTTAACTGTAGATGATGGCTTGATGGACAATACAGTCTTTTTTATAATTGAAGATGGGCAAGGTGGGATGGTCTTTGGCCACTATGCCTCATCCAATAGTGGGATCTCATATCTGAAAAATGACAAGTGGACTTATTTTAATACGGAAAATGGGCTTCCCCACAACTATATTACCGACGGAATAATCATAGAGGATAAATTATACATTACTAGTGGATTTTACGATCTTGGAGGAGTCGCGATTTTCAAGATTGGTGAAGATGGGCTTTTACATGAAAGTAATATCATAGAAGAGTGGGGAGACTTTGGAAGCAAGGCTAGGAGTATAAATGTTCGGAAAGATGAGCTCTGGATTGGTACAGAATACAATGGCTTGTCTATTATTAAAGATGAAAACATATACAATTTCAATGAAGAGAATGGACTTGTCCACAATGAAGTAAAGTCAATATTATTCACAGATGATGGAAGAGTTTGGCTTGGAACAAGAGGCGGTGTATCGGTGATTGAAGTGGACAAATTGCTAGACCAAGAACTTGATTGAAGGGGAGGGTGAAAATGAAAAAAACAAAGAATAAAGAAGAAAAAACGAGAAAAGAAAAAGCAGATGATAAGATGGAAATGGAAGTTCCCAAAAATCTGTTCCACCTAATTTGGATGATGATTAAAGCTATGGTTAAAAACATACCAAAAAGATGGAAGTCTTTGGCTATAATCTCAGGTATTACTTTTCTCCTTCATACTTATTTAGTGATTTATCCAAATGGAGGATACTGGCCTGGAACTAATGCTATTTTTGATAATATACTAGTTTTACCAGGAAACAAGGTGAGGGCTGCTGTTTTTTGGGCTATATTATTATATCTTTTGACTTCAATTTTTACCAGGATAAAAACACTTGGATTTGTAGAATTTATGAAGAGTTTGTATAAGGGACCCGTGAGGGCAGGCAATTCTGTATTTAAAAGCGGAAAAGAAAATATAAGATATTTTCTCTTTACAACATCAGTATTACTTATTATAGCTTATTTTCTAATTAGAAATTATGCAATATTTTATATGCTTATCATAGGAGCTATACTTGCAATTGCTTCTTTTAAAGCTAGCCTAAGCTATCTTTTTTTAAAAGTTGCTTACAATGATTTTTGTAGAATATTTAAGAGGGAAAATAACCTTAAAGAAAGTTATTTTGATGTATTTCAAGTCTCTATAATAGCGTCTATGCTCTTAAGCATAATTCTTCCCTTCAAGCCCTATAGTATTTGGGCCCTAGTTGCCCTAGCAGTTTATTTGATCTTTTATGAAAAATTCAAGAAATCTAATAAGCTTGCTGCAAGTATAATTTTATTCTCTTTAATTGGCTTGAATCTAAGAATTATAGGGACATTTATAGCCTATGCAGATGATGGAGGAGTTGAAGAAGCTGGAGGCTTTTGGAATTGGCTGACAAGTCCTGGTTCCTTTACTGCCGTTCTTCTTGGAATTCCTGCTGCTATAGGGGCTTTTATAGGATCTTTGTTGGAATTTGTTAGCAGGCCTTTTGAAATGATGCATGAATATGTAAGGGGTCTAGGTGGACTTGAGAGTATCGAGACATTTATAGATCATGGCTATAGCATTCAATTTGATAGTTTTGAAGCTAGAAGAAGCTATGAAAGAAATCTTAGTGACAATATTTCTTC
>JARICQ010000055.1 GCA_029264075.1 Tissierellaceae bacterium
ATAGATTTATTTATAGATGAAAAATATGAACAAATTAAAGAGTTAATCAAACTCATCAACAGGGATGAGACTGGTTCGATAAGTATGATTGAAAATGTCTTCATACCAGCCCTTAGGGATGCTTGGACAGAGTATGATAGAAATCAAATAGATATTTCCGACAAAAACTGCATCATAGAACTAGTTGACAAATTCTTTAATTATATTTCAGAATCTCAGCCAGTGGTAAAGGACAAAGTAGGCTTAAATGTCTTGTTTATGGCAGCACCTGGCCAAGAGCATATGGTTGGACTTAAAATGGCAAGTGAATACTTTAGGATAAGGGGTTGGAATATTATTTTTGTTGGAAAAGCTGTTCCTCTAACCAATCTTATCTACAAGATAGAGAAGGAAAATATCGACCTACTAGCCTTGTACTCAACAAGTATAGAATCAGTAAATAGTACAAGCTATCTTGTTGAAGCCATTAAAACCAGGCTAGGAGCTAGGGCACCAAAAATACTACTTGGAGAAAACTGTGAGAACTATGTCAGCCAAGATCTTATCGAAAAATTCTTAGATTACCATCTTAAGAGCTTTGAGGGATTAGACTCTAATATAGAAAAAATAGAAAAAGATATATTAAAAACTAGGTGAATTCACCTAGTTTTTTAATATTGAGGGATATCTAATAGGCAGTCCATCCAGCATCTGCTACTATTGTATCGCCATTTACACAGCTTGATTCATCTGAAGCTAGGAAGAGGGCTATATTTGCTATTTCCTTTCCAGACCCAGACCTTATATTGTTGGCAGTTCCCTTCATTATCCTTTCCATTCCAAATTCACTTGGCTCCATAGTAGTCATGATCTCTGTATCTACTCCACCAGGACATATGGCATTGCATCTAATTCCCTTTTCTGCATACATATATGCAATATTCTTTGTAAGTCCAGTAAGGCCAAACTTAGATGCACTATAGGCTGTACCAGCCCTACCTCCATACAAGCCTCCAAGTGAAGATATATTAATTATATTTCCATTTTCCTGCTCTTCCATGATAGGTATCAACTTTCTAGAGAGTTTCATAGGTGCTGTAAGATTGATATTGATTACCTTGTCCCAGAGTTCATCGCTCAATTCTCCAATAGGGGTAAAGTTGTCAAGTATACCGGCATTGTTGACCAATATATCAATCCTACCGTATTTTTCCATAGTAAAGTCCACCATACTGTCAATATCCTCTGCCTTTGAAATATCTCCTTCGTGTGCAATTACCTCACCAGCCAAATCAGTTGATTCCTTAGCTAGCTCTTCTAGACGATTCATCCTTCTTGCAACTGCTACAACCCTTGCACCTTCTCTTGCAAATAATAGGGCTATTTCCTTTCCAATTCCTGCACTTGCTCCAGTCAATAAAACTACTTTTCCATCTAATCTCATCTTGCACCCCCAACTATATTAATTGATTTGTCTTTTTATTTATACCCGAATAGGGGAATGATAAGCAAAAAGATATATTAGTATTGGGATAAATATCTTGTATAAATTAAATCTATATAGGATATTTATATATAGAAAATTGATTGTAGAAGAATTTTTTTCTTTTTTGTAGTATAATGAGGGATGAGATATTTTTAAGAGGATATTCAAATAGGTGGTGAAAATATGCACAAAATCAGCAAGGCAGAAATGCTTGATAGGGTAAATATAAGTACAACATACTTTAAAGGACAGGACTACTACAAAGAGGGAAGGGTAAAAAAGGTAAGGGCTAACCCAAGCCACAACTATTTTCTAGCAGATATAACTGGCAGCAAGACCTACTCTACAGAGGCAGAGTTTGACAGGAATGGATATATAAAGAAAACAAGCTGCAACTGCAAGGCCCACAAAAAATACGGGGGAGACTGCAAGCACATTGTAGCACTTTTGATCTTTATAAGGAATTTCGACAAGGGTAAAAAAGCAGAAAAAAAGAAGACCCAGGGAAATATAAAAAACATTCTTCAATTTTATGAAGAGATTGAAGAGGAAGTCAAGGAAGAGCTAAAGCTTGAGGTCAACTACGAGTGGAATGAATACGACTCAAATATAAATCTAAGGATTGGAGAAGATAGGCTCTATGTAGTTAAGAGGATCAGTGACTTTATCTCCCAGATTTTAAATGATGAAATAGTAGAGTTTGGCAAGCAGTTCACCTACGATCCAGACCTATATTATTTCAATGAAGAGGATAGGGCATTGATAGACTTTTTAACCATCCTATACGAAAACTATGATTTGAATAATGGGCATTACTATAGAAATACCTACAATAGCACCTTCAATGGAAAAAACATGGTCTTGGGATCCAGGTCCCTTGAAAAGTTTTTTGATCTAATGCTTGATAGAACTTTCAATATAGATATAAATGGTCACAAGATAAGCAATACAAGATTGCTAGAAGATAAGGTAGACTTGAAATTCAGGATAGAGGAAGAGGGAAAAGACCTCTTGGTAAGCTTGATGGATAGTGAGGATTTTCTAGCACTTACTGAAGATTGTAGCTATGCATTTTTCAAAGATGCCATACACAAGATACCAAAGAGCCAATCAAAATTCATTGGCCCATTAATAAATGAGATAAGAGATAAGGATATCAAAGCTATCAAGGTGGAAGAGGATTTAAAGGAAATATTTGTCTCTGAAATCCTCTTCAATATAAAAGAGCATGTAGATTTAAAGATAGATGAAAAAGTTAAAAATGCAATCTATAGCGAAAAGCTTCAAAGTGAGATCTACTTTGATAGAAGAGGCGAGCTCATCCATGGCAGGGTAGAATTTGCATACGGCCCTATAAAGATAAATCCTTTCTCATCAAAAAACCAAATTGAGATGGAAAAAGACAGGATATTGCTTAGAGATATGGAAAAGGAAAGGCTTATACTTGGCCTACTCGAAAAAGGCGACTTCAAGGTAGAAGACGGGGGCTTTTATCTAGAGGATGAGGCCCAGATATTTGACTTTATAAATCATGTGATACCTAGGCTTCAAGACTATTCAGATATATACTACACAGATAGCTTTAAAGAGATAGGGCTAATAGAAGGGGACAGCTTTTCAGGAGCCCTTAAGATAGACTCAGGAATTGACATGCTGGCCTTTGATTTTAATGTAGATGGGATAGATATGGATGAGCTTGAGGATATTTTCCATTCCCTAAAGGAAAAAAAGAAATACTATAAGTTGAAGAGTGGGGCATTTTTAAGTTTGGAAAATAGGGAATTAAACCAGGTATATGAGATGATGGACTATTTAGATGTGGATATAGATGATTTTAGCGAAGGAAGACTAGATCTTCCCAAGTATAGGACCATGTATTTAGATAAGTTTTTAGATGATAGGGACATAGGATTCATCAAGAAAAACTCAAACTTTAAAAAACTAGTGATGGATATAAAGGAACCAGACGATATAGACTACAAACTCCCAAAAAAACTCAATGCTGATTTAAGAGACTATCAAAAGTTTGGCTTTAAATGGATAAAGACACTTTCAAACTACGGCTTTGGTGGAATATTGGCGGACGAGATGGGA
>JARICQ010000164.1 GCA_029264075.1 Tissierellaceae bacterium
ATAGAAGTAGATCCACAAACTTATGAGATAAAAATAGATGGAAAAGTAGTTAGCTGTGATCCTGTAGATATTGTTCCACTTGGTCAACGCTACTTCTTGTTTTAGGGGTGAGAAAATGATAGTAGAAAAAGTTATAGCAAATATAAGAGATTTAGATGCAAGTAAGCTAGAAAAGCTCCACAAGGAAAAAGTCTATATAGAGAGCGATCACTTGATGAAGAGAGTTCAGCGACTCAAGACCGACCATGATAGAGATATAGGTATTAGGTTGAAGGATGCAAAAGAGCTTGAAGCTGGAGATGTTTTATATATGGATGAAAAGAATATAATTGTTGTTGATGTCTTATCAGATGATTTGCTTGTCATAAGGCCTAGAGATATGAATGAGATGGGCAATATTGCCCATCAGTTGGGGAATAGACATCTACCAGCCCAATTTGAAGATGATGAAATGCTTGTACAGTACGATTATCTGGTAGAGGAACTCTTAGAAGAGTTGGAGATTCCCTTTAAGCGAGATGAACGTAAGGTAAATAAGGCATTTAGACATATTGGACACAATCATGATGAATAATACGCTCTCCTTGTTCCAGTTGTGTGACTCGACTTTTCCAAATGGATCATTTAGCCAATCTTTTGGATTAGAAACATATATCCAAAAGGACCTAGTATATGATGCGGAAAGTTTTTTAAAATGGTTAAAGGCATATGTAAATGAACAACTTGCTTATGCAGATGGTTTAGGAGTAAAGCTTATCTACGAGGCCCTTGAAGAAGGAGACCTTGAAAAAGTCTGGGAAATTGATCACTTGTTAAAGATTCAAAATTTAGCAAGGGAATCAAGAGAAGGAACCCAGCGTATGGGAGAGAGTATGTTAAATATTGCCGAAGCAATTTATGGCTTTGAACATTTAACTAGCTACCGTGAGCGTATTGGAGAGAAAAAATCATTTGGTCATCCAGCAGTAGTTTTCACTATTGCTGGATATGAATTGCAAGTAGATAAGGAGACAACGATCTTATATTATTTGTATTCAACCATGATTGGTCTCGTGCAAAATGCAGTTCGTGCAATTCCACTAGGACAAACTACTGGCCAGAAGATTGTCTACCAGTTTCAAAAAGACTTGCAAAGAGCAAGGGATAAAATTATGAACTTAGATGAAGCAGATTTTGGAGTAGTTTCACCTGGTTTGGAATTAGGTCAAATGCAACATGAAAGAGTAAAGATTCGGATCTTTAGCTCATAATATTTTTATTGAAACAGTTGAAAGGATGATGTTAATGGAAGCAATTAGAATTGGTGTAGGGGGTCCAGTAGGTTCAGGTAAGACTCTCTTGATTGAAAAAATCACTCGTGAACTAGAGGGTGAGGTAAGCATGGGTGTAATAACTAACGATATTTATACAATAGAAGATGCGAAATTTTTAGTCAGAAATGGAGTCCTTCCAGAGGATAGGATTATAGGTGTAGAGACTGGAGGATGTCCACATACGGCAATACGTGAAGATGCATCAATGAATTTTGCTGCTATTGATGAAATCAAAGCCCTTCACCCAGATTTAGAACTTATTTTTGTTGAAAGTGGAGGAGACAATTTATCGGCAACCTTTAGCCCAGAGCTTGTTGATTTTTCAATCTATATTATTGACGTAGCTCAGGGAGAAAAAATCCCTAGAAAAGGTGGGCAGGGAATGATTAAGGCTGATTTATTTGTCATCAACAAAACAGACCTAGCACCATATGTAGGTGCCAGCTTAGAGGTCATGGAGTCTGATACAAAGGAATTTCGTGGAGACAAACCCTTTGTATTTACCAACTTAAAAGACAATACAGGCTTAAACAAGGTAATTGATTGGATAAATAAAGATGTTTTGTTAAAAGGATTATCTTAAGATGTCTGAGTGGACAGGAGTTCTCAAACTTGACATGGAAAACCGTCAGGGAAGAAGCGTAGCTAAAAATGTTTATTTTCAGGGTGCATTTAAGGTGATGCGCCCTATATATCATCAAAAAAACACCTATCCTTGCTATTATATGCTAAATCCTGGTGGTGGCTATCTAGATGGTGACAAATATCAGATGAACGTAAGATTAGAAGAAAAAGCAAAGTTAACCTTAACTACCCAATCATCAACAAAAATATATAAAACACCCCATCAACAAGCCTATCAGGAATCGACCTTTCATTTGAAAAGAGATAGCTATCTAGAATATTTGCCAGATGCTCTAATAGCCTATAAAGATGCAAGATATTTCCAAAAAAATAATATATACATGGAAAAAGGAGCAACTTTGATATATTCAGATATTTTAACACCGGGTTGGTCTCCAGAAGGAGAGCATTTTAGCTATGATATGATTCGGCTTAAAACGAAAATCTATATGGAAGAAGAATTAATCTTATATGACCATATTAAACTTCAACCAGATTTACAAGATATGACTGGACTTGGACATATGGAAGGCTATACCCATCTAGGATCTTTGATTGTAATAGGTGAAAAGACAAATGATGATCTGTTAGACCTCTTATATGAAGTTATTCAAAAAGAAGATGGAGATTTTGAATTTGGTTTGTCAAAACTTACTGTCAAGGGATTTACAGTTAGGGTACTTGCAAACTACACTCAGGTAATCGAAAGGATTATCAATGCCTGTCATAGAGTTATAAGCGATAAATGGTATCAAAAAAAACCAAGCTACCTGCGTAAGTACTAGTAGAAGATTTTATTTAAATTCATGTGTAAATTATTATAAAAGAATTTATTTTCAATAAAAAATACTTCAATTAAACTTAAACCTATCTAGAATATACACTTGAAAGTGCATATATTCTAGATAGGTTTTTCTATAAAATGCTTTATTGAAGGCTAGTCTATATAATGTGACTTATTTTCCTATTCAGCCTATCTGAGTATCTATTCCAATATTTTGATTTATAGAATTATACTAGGGTATAGTAATTTTAAGGTGCAAAATTATAACAATTTAAAAGGAGGTTACGATATAGATGGATTTTACTATATTAGTAGGTGGAGCAGCCGGTCAGGGTATGGACACTTTTGCAAATATATTAGAAAAATCTCTTAAGAGGTGTGGATTTAATATATTTACCCACAGTGACTATATGTCAAGGGTAAGGGGTGGTCACAATTTTATGCAAATTAGATTTTCAGACAAGGCTATATCAAGCTATGCAGAAAAAGTTGATATTATATTTGCCTTGAATGAAGAAACTGTAGACATTCACGAAGACAGCTTAAAAGAAGAAGGGATCATAATTTTAGATGAAGAAGTATCTAAAGAAAAAGATCTCATACATTTACCCCTTACAAAAACAGCTAAGAACTTGGGAAATGTTAGAGTGTCGTCCACCATAGGATTAGGTGTTATATTGAAATATTTTGGTCTTCCAAAGGATCAGACTGAGAAAATAATCAAAGAGATATTCAATGAAAAGATAGCAGATATAAATATTAGAGCCTTAGAAGAAGGCTATAATATGGCCGAGACCAAACACAAACTAGAAACTAGAGAAGATAGGTCAATTTTAATTAATGGAAACCAAGCAGTTGCATTAGGCGCAATTGCAGCAGGTTGTAGGTATTACTGCGGTTATCCTATGACTCCTTCTACTGGAGTATTGAATTATATGTCACTGAAATCAGAGGAGATGGGAATAGTCATAGACCAGGTAGAAGATGAAGTTGCGGCCTTAAATATGGCACTTGGTGCTTCTTATGCTGGTGTTAGAGCTATGACAGGATCATCTGGTGGTGGAATAGCCTTGATGGCTGAAGCATTTAGTTTAGCTGGTATAATAGAGACGCCTGTTGTAGTGATAAATGTACAAAGACCAGGTCCTGCTACAGGGCTTCCAACAAGGACTGAGCAAGGTGATTTAAGATTTATGATACATCTAGGCCATGGAGAATTCCCAAAGATGGTTATCTCACTCAGAAATGGAGAAGATGCTTTCTATCAGACTGCAAGAGCATTTAACCTAGCTGAAAAGTATCAAATCCCAGTTGTACTCTTAAGTGATCAACACCTGTCTGAATCTATGGCAACTTTTGAGCCCTTTGACTTTGAAAAAATAAGCATAGATAGGTATCTTGCAGGTGAAGAGGATATAAGAGAGGGAGAAAGATATAAGAGATACAAGTATACAGAAGATGGTGTTTCACCTAGAATAATACCTGGAAAGATAGAAGATCAGGTAGTCTTAGTAGATAGCGACGAGCATGATGAATACGGAAATATAACAGAATCTGCAGAAGTCAGGACCAAGATGGTAGATAAAAGGGCTAGAAAGCTTGAAAATCTTAAAAAGGAAGTAGAAGAGCCTTGCTTGATAGGTGAGGAAGAGCCAGAGCATCTAGTTGTAGCATGGGGTTCCCTGTATGGATCTGTAAAAGAAGCAGTAGAAAGACTTAATAGAGAAGGAGTTTCAATTGGAGCCTTAGTTTTCGGTGATATATGGCCACTACCTACAGAGAGACTAGGGGAAATGCATAAGAAGGCTAAAAATCTAATCTCTGTTGAACAAAATTCCACAGCTCAATTAGATAGCTTGATAAGAGAAGAAATGCTAATAAAATGCGATCACAAGATATTGAAATATGACGGTAGAGCCTTTTCTGGAGAGGAAATTTATAAAAGATTGAAAGAGGAGGTATTGTAATGCAAAAAGAATATAATCTCTATGAACCATCTTGGTGTCCAGGATGCGGAAACTACATGATAAGAACAGCATTAAAACAAGCCTTAGAAGAGTTAGAAATACCAGCCCACAAGGCTGTAATATCATCTGGAATAGGGCAAGCTGCAAAAATTCCACATTATATAGGGGTCAATGGTTTTAACGGCCTACATGGTAGGGCTGTTCCACCTGCTATAGCTATAAAACTTTCAAACAAAGACTTAAATGTAATAGTTGAATCTGGTGATGGAGATAACTACGGTGAGGGTGGAAACCACTTTATGCATGCAGTAAGAAGGAATATAGATATAGCACATTTTGTCCACAACAACCAAATATATGGACTTACCAAAGGTCAGGGATCGCCAACTACAGCAGAAGGTCAAATCACTACCCTACAATTTGATGGCGTAAAGAGCGAAGCATTAGATCCATTAGCCCTATCATTAACACTGGGAGCTGGATTTGTAGCAAGAGGTTTTTCAGGGGACATACCCCACCTTGTAGAATTAATGAAGCAGGCTATTAGCTTTAGAGGCTATGCTCATTTAGATATACTTCAACCATGTGTAGTTTGGAACAAGGTAAATACCTTTAGCTGGTATAAGGACAGAGTATACAAACTACCCGACGACTATGATAACACTAACTATGAAAACGCTTATAAAAAATCAAGAGAATTTGGAGACAAAATCCCTATAGGAGTTTTATACAAAGTAGAAAAACCAACCTATGGTGATAGCTTTAATTTCATTAAAGACGGAGAGCCATTAGTAGATAGCAAACTAGATCCCTTAGACGCAAAAGACCTGATGAATGACTTTATTTAATTTTGATAAATTTTTGAACATAGGCTATAAGAATATGAAGAACAATATAAGGAGAAATCAATATGATAAGAAACTATTTAATTATTTTAGCAGTATCTCTATTAATCGATATGTTTTGGCATGTTTTTATAGCTCAAAAGTTATTTAGAGAGCAAATAGGTCACCTTATGGCAGAAAAATTAAAAATATATGCAGGATTGATCTTTTATTTGATCAATTCTGCAGCCATATTGTTATTTGTTATAAATCCATCTCTTGAAAGACAAAATACAATACATACACTCTTCTATGGTGGATTTTTAGGATTTTCTATGTATGCGACCTACAACTTTACAAATCTCGCTCTTCTTAAAGATTGGCCTATAAAATTGACTATTCTTGACCTAGCTTGGGGAACTTTTGCTGCAGCAGCAACATCGCTTATATCCCTAAAATTGATCCAGTTCCTTCCCTAATATTGACTTATACATAATTCCCTTATAAAAATTAATCTATAATTTATTTTAACTATTGCCATAGAATAAACTATCCTATATAATATAAACAAAAGTTG
>JARICQ010000063.1 GCA_029264075.1 Tissierellaceae bacterium
TTTGTCAGCCTCAACATAGCTCGCCAGCTTAAGGCCCTCGGCATTCCTGTTGATCTTGGAACTGTGGTAGGTGCCAGCCTAGGTCATGATATAGGTAAATACGGGGTTTTGGAAGAGGATATGAATAGAGTTCCCTATCTTCATTACTACTATACTGAATATTGGTTTGAAAAATTCAAGCTTGAAGAGATAGGCCATATTGCTACCAATCACTCAACCTGGGACTTGGAACTTGAAGCTCTACCTTTAGAGTCGCTGATACTTATATATTCAGATTTTCGTGTGAAAAATAAGGTTGAAAATAACAACTATAATATGCATATATATAGTTTAGATCAATCTTTTCATGTTATATTGGATAAATTAGATAATGTAGATGCTGTCAAAGAAAATAGATATATAAGAGTCTATAATAAATTAAAGGACTTTGAATCATATATGATATCTCTAGGTTTAGATACTAGTCTTTCTAGTAATTTAAAAGCTAAAACAAAAAAACATTTCGAACTGATGAATATGGATGAAGTCATAGAAAACATGAAATATATTTCAATCGATCACAATATTAATTTGATGGCAAAACTTACTGGAAATATTAGCTTCAATAATGTTTTAGAAATGGCTCGTGGAGAAGAGGATTGGAGAAAGCTAAGACTCTATATAGAGATTTTCAAATCATATTCTACTTATTTAACACAGAAACAAAAGATTACAACATTAAATCTTCTCTCTGATTTACTCTTGCATGCTGATGAAGATATTAGAAAAGAATCTTCTGAATTAATTGGAAGACTTATTTCTTTATATGATGAGGAGTATAGAAAAGAGCTTCCATCCTCTATTTTAGAAGAAAAGCCCTCTATGTCATCAGAGGATTTATTCGATCACTTTTTAGATATGTTGTTATTTCCGGATCACAAGATAGCCTATTCTGAAAGGGAATGGATCTACAATTTAAAAACTATGGTCAAGTCTTTGTTTGAAAATTCTAGTCATATATGCCATTTGAGGTATTTTGACATATTAAATAAATACTATCTAGATTATATGAGCTTATCTCAACTGGGACAGTTCTATTTGTCCCAAACTGTTGACTATATTCCCCTAGATAGTTTAGATGATGATAGACTCTTCAAGATTTATACCTATACCTTGGCACAACTAGAATCAGAAAATCTCCAAATTAAACTAAGTACTTTAGATATGATCTATGGTATGTTAGATGGAGATGAAAATGTAATATTTATAGCTTCTATCAGGAACTGGCTAAAATCAAATTTACATAGTTCAGACCTTGCTGCAAAAAATTATCTTAAGTATATAATTGGTAGAAAAATAGGTCTTTCAAAAGATGACCAGCTAATACTGGATCAAAACTATCATGAAAATGAAAAAGAAATTTCTGACATATTCCTAGTTAATTTAAAGACTGCAACCCCTTGGATAGAAAAGAAGGTAAATATAGATATATTATACGATCAAGTATTGAAGAATCCTTCCTCTAAGGGTCTTCATACAGCTATGCATTTATGTAATATATTAAAGGTAAGCGCCATGGAAAATGTAAGAAACTATAGTGGCTCAACCCTCATCAATATATTTCCATTCCTCTCTATGGGTGAGCGAAATGATGTTTGCCTAGAGCTCATTCGTGCTCTTGAAATGGAGACCTATCAATTTACAAAGTTTATACCTTCTTATATAGGGCGCTTGATTTTATATCTTGCTCCAACTGAATTAAATGAATTTCTAGATGATTTTGAAGAAAAATTAAAGGTAGCTAATATCAAGATCAAATACCTACTCTTAAATACAGTCGCCATTTGTGTAGAGAATTACGATTCTTATATAGATAGATTTGATGAGAGTGAGGAAATTCACAAGCAAAGATTAAATAGACTTATGGGCCTTCTATCTATTTCTATGGCTTCCTATAATATTGACGTAAAAAATGAAGCGCTAAGAGTAGTCAGTTCTATTCTATTTAAATCCAAATTACTTGACTTAAAGGATAAGTTTGACTTGTTCCAAATAATTGGCAAGAAAATATTAACATTTCTAGACTATAATAAAGAAGATGAGTTCTTGTTTTATAACAATGCATCTTCCTTAAACTATATATATGCTTTCCTATCAGATTATGAATTTAATTACGGATTCGATATTGAAAGCATCCCAGAAAAAATTGCCTTTTTCCCAGGTAGCTTTGATCCATTTTCATTGAGCCACAAGAATATCGCTACTGAAATAAGAGATTTGGGCTTTAAAGTATATTTGGCAGTAGATGAGTTTTCTTGGTCCAAGCGGACAGAACCCCATACTTTTAGAAGAAATATAATCAATATGAGCATTGCAAGTGAAAAGGATATCTATCTCTTCCCTCATGATATACCGATTAATATTGCCCATGCATCTGATCTTGAGACTTTAAAAAGTGTCTTTCCTAACAAGCAGGTATTCATGGTTGTTGGTTCAGACGTAGTAGTTAATGCATCAGCATATAAAGACAATACTCCTATTTTAAATCTAGCCCATGTAATTTTTGATAGAAAATCTAGTATTTCAAAAGATGATGATGAAGAACTTCTTGAAAAAAGGATAAATAATATAAGATCCGAGGTAATTAGGCTTAGTCTTCCACCCCAGTATGAAGATATTAGCTCTAGTCAGATAAGAGATAGTATTGATACAAATAGGGATATATCTAAGCTCATAGATCCTCTTGCCCAGTCCTATATATATGATTATGGACTCTATCTAAGGGAAGCCCAATATAAATCAATTTCGAGTCCTAAAGATTTTAGGGTAGATGTATTTACTAGTATTGAAGATGATATTCTAAAGATCTTGAAAGCTAATTTCTCAGATATGGTAGATATAGCCTACCTCTTAAAGCTTAGAGATAAGAAAAACTATAAGTTATTGACTCTTAAAAATGAAATTACTGGTGATATTTTAGGCTTTGCAAGTTTTTATTGGATTAGACAAAATTCAATATATAGGGAATTTGAAGATTCAAATATAAGCGAGTATATTAGAAACAATGTAAAGGGAAGAATCATATTGATATCAGGAATTTATGCTAGAGGAAATGATGAGGATTTAATTGAAATACTCCTGAATGAAGTACTATCTTCTGCTATCACTAGAGACTATAATGTGGCTATTTATAATGACTCTCATTCAGATAAAAGAAATCCCCGTGTTGAAGAACAGCTACTCCTACAGGGATTTATAAACACAGAATTAAACTGCAAGGGTGCCCCCCTATATCTAGTAGATATGAATATGCCATGTACACTGAATTTAGATCTTGTAAGTATGTTGAAGCCACCTTACAATGAAGATCCTGATATACTCAAACAAATTAGAAAATCTAGAAATAATTTAAAAAGAGTCTTGTCAAGTCTCTATCCTGGTGAACTACTTCTTACCTATGACAAAGATATGATCTATAGCAAATTAATCCAAAGTATTTGTGATTCAAACGGTGTAAGTATTTATCAAGCTAAAAAAAGAGTTCTTGGTCCTAATATGTGTGTTCCTTTTGGATCAATTTTAAATAGTAGTATAATACCCAATACAGTTACTAAGACCATGCATACGGAAAAGATATTTGACTCAAATATAAAGAATTTTACTATAAAATCATTTCCATTTTATTTGTCTTTACAAGAACAAGCTAAAATTTTGAAGTCCTTTGACAGACCTGTAATACTGGTAGATGATCTCTTGCATAAGGGATATAGAATTAATGTAATCGAACCAATATTACGTAAGGCAGGTGTGAAAATTGAAAAGATAATAGTTGGTATACTTTCAGGCAGGGGTGAAGAGATTGGTATATCTAAGGGAATAGATCTTGATTCAGCATACTTTGTTCCAAATCTCAAACTTTGGTTCAATGAATCTAGTCAGTATCCATTTATTGGTGGAGATATGGTTGGAGATAATATCCTCAAAAGCAATTCTATTCCTAGTGTTAATATGATCTTACCCTATATATCACCTTCTTTTATCAAGCAGGCTGATAAAAGATCTATATATGAGCTATCAGATGTATGTCTTCAAAATAGTAGAGATATCCTCAAAACTATAGAAGAAGTTTATCAGATTAAAAATGAAAAGAGTTTAAACTTGAAAAATTTGGGGGAAATATTCTATGCTCCTAGACATCCAGATACCAATGAAATGATTCTTGTAAATAAAAATGCTAAACCTTCAGATGCTATTGAATTGGATTTACAGTATCTAGAAAGATTGAAAAACATTATAATTCGTTGATAAGGAGATATATTATATGGAAAATATTTTTAATTATTATAAATTAGATGGGAAATATCTTTTTTCTCTCTTAGACTACAGTGATTTAGAAAAGATTAAGGAAGATGAGATTTCTACTGTTGAAGAAAATATATATTTCTTGTGTAAAAGAAATCCACTTCACTCTAGAAGATTGTTTTCAATATCTTCTCCATCTCAACTTTTTTGGGATGGAGAGGGTCTAAATATATTAGATTTAGACCAAAGTCCTCTTCCTGATAATTTCCCAAGTTGGATATTAGATAAAATAAAGTCAAAAAAAGTTAGCTCCTTAAATACTATGTATCCAAAGTGGAAAACAGTTCTAAATAATAAAGAAAAAAAGCGATGGCGAGTTAATTTGTTAGCCTTGGGCGATGTAGGCAGTACCCTTCTCATAGGGCTTAGATTACTTGGAGGAGGTTTGATAAATAGTATAGGCATATATGATAGAAGCGAGGAAAAACTTGGAAGATGGGACCATGAATTAAATCAAATTACAGCTCCCTTTGCTAAAAGAGATTTTCCCAAGGTTGAAATCATATCTAAGGATGAATTGTTTGACTGTGACATGTTTGTTTTTTGTGCTTCCAAGGGTATACCAGCAGTAGGCAGCGGGGTAAAGGATGTTAGGATGGCACAATTTGAGTCTAATTCTCTTATCATTGGTGAATATGCAAGGAAGGCAAGAGCAGATGACTTTAAAGGGATTTTTGCTGTGGTATCTGATCCTGTTGATCTCCTATGCAAGGTTGCCTTCTTAAGGAGTAATGAAGACGAGGCTTGTGAAATGGACTTTAAAGGTCTTAGCTCTGATCAGATAATAGGCTATGGCTTGGGTGTGATGAATGCTAGGGCTCTTTTCTATGCTGATAGATCTACAGACTCAAAGGATTATCTCACTGAAGGAAGGGTCTTTGGACCCCATGGGGAGGGTCTAATAGTTGCAAATAGCATAGAAAATTATGATGATAAAAGATCATCCATCCTTACAGAAAAAACGATTAAGGCTAATTTAAAGGTAAGAGAATTCGGTTACAAGCCCTTTATAGCACCTGCACTTTCATCTGGAGCCTTATCTATACTGGCAACTATTAATGGAGACCAATTCTACGGGGCGACATATATGAATTCAGTATATATGGGCTCTTCCTGTAGACTTTTAGAATCTGGGATAGAAGTTGAACAATTTGACTTTCCCAAGGATTTAAAGAGAGAAATTCAAAAGACTTACAGCAAATTGGAAAATATTATATGAAGGATTTAGTTCTAATAGTTCCAGAAAAGCCTAGCTCTTTATTGGAGAAGATGATAGATAAGGTAATCGGAAGCCGTGAGTATTATCTTGTCAAAGATGTAGATAATTTGAAGGATCTAAGGAATAAAAAAATCTTATTTGCCGTTGAATTAAATGAAATCGGGGTCTCCAATACTATGAATGATATATTTGAAAATCTATATGATAGGGGAGATAAGAGCCTCTTAAATTCAGAAGGAGCTCTGCTGGTCAAAAGTAAGGGCAACTTGTTTTCTAAGACCTTTTCTCAATCTCTTGTATTTCTAGCAAACAACTTAGGATGCAGTTTTGTGGGTAGACCTCTTGTTGAAGTTACTAAAGATTTAGATAATCTCCTTGCTATGAAAAATATATATAAGCTGCCGCTGGAAGATATATCTATGCTCCAGTGTGAAAATCTAAGGGATAGGTTTTTTAAGGAAAAGGATAGAGAAAAAAGGGATCCTAAAAAGCTCTTAGTCCTTCACTCAAGCAAGAAAGATATTTCAAACACACTTACCCTTTGGCACATGGTAAAAAATCATCTTAAAGAAATTGAAATTGAGGAAATAAATCTAGGTGATGGGGATATAGAAGATTGTAAGGGGTGCACTTATAAAACTTGTAAGCACTTTGGATCACAGGGAAAATGTTTTTATGGAGGCTTGGTAGTTAGCCAAGTTTATCCAGCAATTCTAAACTGCGATTCTCTAATGCTGATCTCTCCCAATTACAATGACATGGTTACGGCAAATTTAGTTGCATCTATAAATAGACTTACTGCTCTTTTTAGGAAAACTAAGTTCTATGACAAGCAATTATTTTCTATTATTGTATCTGGATACTCTGGAAGTGATGGGATTGCCAAGCAACTTATCTCTAGCTTAAATATGAACAAAACCTTTGGATTACCTCCTTATTTTGCCCTTATGGAAACTGCCAATGATAGAGATGCTATACTAGATGTAAAGAATATTGAAAATAAGGCCAAAGCCTTCGCAGAAAACATCATGCACGGTTTATATTAAATAAAGCTGCTAGTTTATTAGACTGGCAGCTTTATTTAGACTATTTATTTTAAAATAACCCTATATACCTACATTTTTTTAGACTTATCTGCACAAGCTATCATAGATTTTATGACTGCATTTCTAAATCCTTCTTCTTCTAAAACTTGCACTGCTTCTATTGTAGTCCCCCCAGGAGAACAAACCATATCCTTTAATTCAGCTGGATGCATGCCTGTCTCTAGGACCATCTTGGCGCTGCCCATGACTGCCTGGGCTGCAAATGTGTATGCTTCCTTGCGTCCCATTCCTAAAAGAACAGCTGCATCTGCCATAGCTTCTATAAAAATAAACACATATGCTGGTGAAGAACCACTAACAGCAACTACTGCATCCATCATATACTCTGGCACATATTCAGCCCTCCCAAAGCCACTAAGTATTTCTTTTATCTTTTCTTTTTCATCTGAATCTAGAAGGGAGTTGGCACAAAGTGCGGTCATTCCTTCTCCTACCATTGCTGGGGTATTTGGCATGGTCCTTACAATTTTAACATCTTTTCCAAAGGTTTTTTCTAGTTTTTCCAGATCCTGTCCTGGTGCTATAGTTATTATAATTGTACTTTCTTTTATTACAGGTGATATCTCTTCTATTACTGACTTGTAAAACTGGGGCTTAACTGCCAGCACTACAACCTCAGCCTTAGATGCTACTTCCTTATTGTCTGAACTTATATTGATTCTAAGTTTCTCCTTTGCATCATCTAGAGAAGGTTGAAATGCATCCGAAGATATAATCTCCTTTGGAGAAATCAATCCCCTATCTATTATCCCACCAATCATTGCTTTTGCCATATTTCCGCAGCCTATAAAACCTAGCTTCATCTGGATCATCCCTTCTGTTTTTTATTGAAAGCTTTGCTCTGTACGTCCTATTATTTCATCTTGCAAGACTTTACTTAAGTTTCTAAAGTGATCACTATATCCTGCAACACGCACAATTAAATCTTTATACTCTTCTGGATTCTCTTGCGCCCTGATTAACAGGTCCCTATCAATAACATTGAACTGTATATGATGGCCGTCCATTGTGAAATATGATCTAATTAAGTTAGCCATATGATCTAGTCCTTCATCTCCTTTAACTACATCAGGAGTAAACTTTTGATTTAAAAGTGTTCCACCGGTACTTAAATGATCCATTTTTGCTGCTGATCTAATAACTGCAGATGGCCCATTTACATCCGCTGCCTTTTCTGGTGAAATACCTTCTGATAGAGGTTTATGTGCCAGTCTTCCATTTGCACTAGCCAGCATGACTTCTCCAAAGTAAACATGGCATGTTGTTGGGAGCATATTGATTCTATATTCGCCACCCTTCATATTGGGTCTTCCATTTACAGTATCCTTGTAGAGGTTAAATATATCTTTCATTACATCATCTGCATAGTCATTGTCATTTCCATATTTTGGTGTTTTATTCTTTACCAAATGTGAAGTTAAGTCGTGACCCTCAAAATTATCCTTTAGCGCATTCATTAATTCCTTCATTGTAAATCTCTTTTCATCAAAGACATTGTACTTGATAGAAGTCAAAGAATCTGTTATAGTACCTATTCCTACACCTTGAATATAATTGATATTATATCTAGCTCCACCTGCATTGTAGTCTTTGCCTTTTTCTATACAGTCATTAGTTATTACTGATAGGAAGGGCGCTGGCATATATCTAGCATATATTTTTTCTATTAGATTTGATCCTTCTAATTTTATTTCAGCAAAATAATTAACTTGTTCTCCATAAGCTTTAAATAATTCATCATATGACTTGAAGTCCTCAGCATATCCTAGTTCCAAGCCCAGCTGTTGTTTGCTAACTTCATCATAGCCATTGTTTAAGGTTAATTCTAAAATCTTAGGAAGATTGAAGTATCCTGTTAATATATATGCTTCATTGCCAAAGGCTCCTGTTTCTATACATCCACTAGTACCACCCTTACGAGCATCTTCAATAGTCTTTCCTGCATTTAACAGTTCTTGTATTATAGCTTCTGTATTGTAGAAGGCTGGTTGTCCCCAACCTTTCCTAGAGATCTCACATGCCCTCTTTAGGAATGCTTGTGGAGTTTTCCTTGATATTTGAACATTAGAGCTTGGTTGGAGTAGTTTCATCTCATCCATACAGTCTAAGATCAAATAGCTTACATCATTAACTCCGTCATGCCCATCTTCTGTGATACCGCCAGTATTTATATTGGCAAAGTCTGTGTAGGTACTACTTTCTTTTAAGGTTACTCCTACCTTTGGCGGTGCAGGTTGGTTGTTGAACTTAACCCAAAGTAGTTCAAGTAGTTCCAAGGCTTTTTCATCATCTAATTTTCCTTCCTTTACTTCTTCCTTGTAAAATGGATATAGATGTTGATCTAATCTACCTGGACTAAAGGCATCCCAAGGGTTGAGCTCAGTCGTAACTCCTATATGGACAAACCAGTACATTTGGATTGCTTGCCAGTAAGTTTGTGGCTTGTTAGCAGGGACAACTCTACAATTTTCTGCAATTTGTAAGAGCTCTTCCTTTCTCACTTCATC
>JARICQ010000136.1 GCA_029264075.1 Tissierellaceae bacterium
CAATACAAATGGTAGTAAACAATCTATATCCCTTTGAAGAGACTCTAAAAAACCCAGATAAGAGTGATGAAGAAATAATAGAAAATATAGATATAGGTGGGCCTTCTATGATAAGGGCTGCAGCCAAAAACTATAAAGATGTGAGTGCAATAGTAGACCCAGATGATTACAAGCTAGTAGTTGATGAGTTAAAAAAGGATGGAGATACATCAATCCAAACAAGGAGATACCTTGCTAGAAAGGTATTTAATTATACAGCCTACTATGACACTTTGATATCAAATTACTTCAATGAGTTAGAGGGAGTAGACTTTCCTGAAAAGCTGACCCTGGCCTATAAAGGCAAAAGAGAACTTAGATACGGCGAGAATCCTCATCAGTCGGCTAGTTTTTATGAAGAAGTTTTGGAATCTAAGGGGAATTTAAGGGATGCAAGGCAGTTGCACGGCAAAGAACTTTCTTTTAACAATATAAATGATGCAAATGGTGCATTGGAGGCCTTAAAAGAATTTGAAGAGCCAACAGTAGTAGGAGTAAAACACTCAAATCCATGTGGTATTGGCTCTGGAGAAGATATCACAGAAGCATATGAAAAAGCCTACATATGCGACAGATCATCCATATTTGGAGGGATCATTGCTGCAAATAGAGAAGTCAATGCTAGTGTCGCAGAAAAGATAAATGAAATATTTATTGAAATAGTCATGGCACCATCATATACAGAAGAAGCTATAGAGATACTCACCCAAAAGAAAAATATAAGGATACTTCAGATAGATCACATAGGCAATAGAAAATACAAGGAAAAAAACATTAAAAAAGTACTCGGAGGGCTACTCATACAGGACAGAGACAATATACTTCTTGGAGAAGATATAGATATCGTTACAAAAAAAGAGCCAACAATTGACGATTTAGAAGAACTGATCTTTGCTTGGAAGGCTGCAAAGTCTGTTAAATCAAATGGAGTAGTCATTTCTAAAAATAAGGCTACTATTGGTATAGGCCTAGGAGATGTTAATAGATCTTGGGCAGTTGAAAATGCAATCAAGAGGGCAGGAGAAAAAGTAAATGGAGCCTATATAGGATCTGATGGTTTTTTTCCATTTAAAGATTCTATAGAAATGCTCTCAAAAGCTAATATAAAGGCAATCATACAGCCTGGTGGATCAATAAAAGATGAAGAAGTAATAGCTGAAGCAGATAAGCATGGAATCATTATGTGCTTTACAGGTATTAGGCATTTCAAACACTAATCTAGGAGGCGATAGGATGAAAATATTAGTCATTGGTGGCGGGGGTAGAGAACATGCTCTAGCCTTTAAGATAAATCAAAGCCCAAAGGTAGACAAGATATATTGTGCACCTGGCAATGGTGGCACTCTAGAGCTAGCTGAAAACATAGATATTGATGTAGATGAAATTGAAAAACTTTTAAATTTTGCCAAGGAAAAAAAGATAGACCTCACAGTTGTAGGTCCTGAACTCCCACTTGTAAGAGGTATAGTAGACAGATTTCAAAGTGAGGGGTTAAATATATTTGGTGTAGATAAAATCTCTGCAAGGTTAGAGGGAAGCAAAGATTTTTCGAAAAAATTCATGGAAAGACATAGGATAGCTACAGCCAGATACATAGATTTTGATGATTTGGAAGAGGCTGAAAGGGGAATATCAAATTTTAGCTATCCATTGGTAATAAAAGCAGATGGTCTTTGTGCGGGCAAGGGGGTAGTCATATGCCAAGATGAAGAGATGGCCAAAAAAACCCTCAAAGAAATCTTGCAGGATCGATGCTTTGGCAGTGAGGGTTCAAAAATAGTGGTAGAAGAGTTTTTAGATGGAGAAGAGACATCTCTCTTATGTTTTGTAAGTGGTGGCAGGATAATACCTATGGAGTCTGCAAAAGATTTCAAAAAGATATATGAAGGAGACAAGGGATTGAATACAGGAGGGGTCGGATGTCACTCTCCTAGTTCACTAATGGATAAGGAATTGATGGACAAGATAAAGAAAAACATCCTAGTAAAAATAGAAGAAGGATTTAAAATAGATAAAATGGACTTTAGAGGGATTCTCTTTATTGGACTCATGATAGTAGATGGTGAGCCAAAGGTCTTGGAGTTCAATGTTAGATTTGGAGATCCAGAAACAGAAGTACTCATGCCAAGGCTAGATAGCGATATAGTAGACATATTTCAAAAGACTATAGACGGGAACCTTAGAGAAGAAGATCTAAGATGGAAAAAGGAAGAGTGCATTACGGTAGTAGCTACTTCAAAGGGATATCCAGAAATTTATGAAAAGGGATTTTTGATAGAGGGAATAGATAAATTAGATAAAGATATCATATTGTTTCACAATGGAACAAAAAAGACTGACAATGAATTATTTACAAATGGTGGAAGAGTCTTGTCTTTTACTGCCCTAGGAGAAAACTTGGATCAGGCTAGAGAGAAACTTTATTCAAATATAGATAGAGTAAGCTTTAAGGGTATGAAATATAGAAAAGATATATAAAAGTAAAGAATTTTCTTTAAAGGGCTTTTAAATTTCTTTTCATATGATATACTAAGATAGAGTATCAAAGATTTAATTTTGTCTATATTTTCACAATATATATAATAATAGTCTAATTTATGTTATTATATTGATTAAGGGGGTATAGATGTTAGGAATGCTAGTCTTAAGAAGTAGGAGCAAAATAATTTTGTAAATCAAATTTAAGGGGGAGTTTAAGTGAAAACAGACGTTCAAATAGCTCAAGAAGCTAAAATGGTACCTATATCAGAGGTAGCTGCTAAACTAAACATCGATGAGGAAAAATTAGTTCATTATGGAAAGTATAAGGCAAAGGTTTCATTGGACTTACTAGAGGAACTAAAGGATGAACCAGATGGGAAATTGGTTTTAGTTACAGCTATAAATCCAACTCCAGCAGGAGAAGGAAAAACTACCACGAATATAGGACTTTCAATGGGATTAGAGAATATAGGTAAAAAAACTATAACTACTCTTAGAGAACCATCACTCGGACCTAGTTTTGGTGTCAAAGGTGGGGCAGCCGGTGGAGGACACGCACAGGTAGTTCCTATGGAAGACATCAACTTACATTTTACTGGAGACTTTCATGCAATAACTTCAGCCCACAATCTTATATCAGCATTACTTGACAACCATATCCAACAAGGAAATGATCTACAAATAGACCCAAGAAGAATAGTATGGAAAAGAGTTATGGACATGAATGACAGGGCTCTTAGAAATATAGTAGTAGGACTTGGTGGAAAGCCAAATGGTATGCCAAGAGAAGATGGATTTGATATAACTGTTGCTTCAGAAATAATGGCTATATTCTGTCTATCAAAAGATCTTGAAGATTT
>JARICQ010000139.1 GCA_029264075.1 Tissierellaceae bacterium
CTTCTTTGCTAAATTTATTCCTATTTGTCTAGCTATTTTATTTGCGCTAGTTGCAAGAGGGATGTATGGATTTTCTAAAAACTTATGTGGAACACTTGCACAATCTCCAACACTCAAAACATCCTCAATAGATGTCCTACCATACTTGTCAATGATAATGGCACCATTTTTAAGTTTTTTTAGCTTTTCATCAGTAAAGATATCTGTATTAGGTCGAAATCCTATGGCCAAGACGAGTGCATCAACCTTATCTTGACGATTTGTAGTAATTATTTCTTTTACCTGTCCATTCTCTAGAACAAGGTCTTCTAATCTCTCAGAAAAATGAATATTTACACCAAGAGCCTTCATCTCATCTCCTACAGCTTCTCCGGCTCTTTTGTCATATACCTTGTTTAGGAGCCTATCACGTGAATGATATAAGCTTATATTTAAGTTTTCATACTTAGAGAGCTGCTCAGCTGTTTCAACACCTATAAATCCACCACCAACTACAGCTATGTTTTTATAGTTTTTTAGATTGTCTTTAAGTTCTTTAACTATATAAGGCTTGGTGACTGTATAGACATTGGGAGAATCTATACCCTCAATATCTGGAGAAAAGGCCTGAGCACCTGTTGAAATCACCAACTTATCATAATCAAACTTCTTTTCTTCATCTGTGTCTAAATCCCTAGCAAAAACTTCTTTTTTTTCAAAGTCTACAGAAGACACCCTGTGTTTTTCTAGCAGGTTAATGTTTCTCTCTCTTGCATCCTCTGTGGTCCTTGCGAATAATTTCTCATCCATATTATCAAATATATCACCGATATAATAGGGCAAGCCTCAGGCTCCAAAGGATATATAGTCTTCTTGTTCTAAAACTGTTATGTCTAGTTTTGGATTTTCACGGATTGCTTTAAAGGCAGTAGTCATACCTCCTGCAACCCCACCTATAATAACTACTTTCATTTTATCACCCCATAAAATTATTTGTCTACTATTACTTAATTACCCTATAGCTAAATAATTAAGCAAGTAGGATAATCCCATAGATTTTAAGAATCTATAAAGGTCCTTGATTTCTATAAAGAAATAATCTTTCAAAAGAGCTTAACAAATTCCTTCTTTTGTCGATATATAATATAGAACAGTTTTTTCAAGGAGGAAATTTATGTTACAGAATTTATCAGTATTTTCATTATTGTTTTTTCTCGCAATTTTTATCTATATATATTGGGGAGTTTATATAATTCGTTTGAATTCAAAGTCTAATACAAATAAGATGTTTTTGCTTATTTGTATCTCCTTAAGCATATGGTCCTTTGGTTTTTTCATGTCAAATTCAGCTATAAGTGAGGAATCAGCTTTGTTTTGGCAGCGTTTTTCTTCTATTGGTTGGACAACGACATATAGCTTGGTACTTCATTTTCTCTTGCTTTTATCTAATAGGAATAAGACTTTAAAAGAAAGAATATCCTTTAGCTTCTTGCACATTCCAGCTATCATAAGCATCTATGCTTTTGCGATTTCAAACAGGATAGCTCCTCTGCAATATAATCTATTGGAGACTCAATATGGATGGATTAACAAATTATCAAATAATGGCTGGGATACATTCTTTAATTTTTATTATATCTCATATATGTTTCTTAGCATAGCAGTTGTCTGGAAGTGGAAAAAGGGCTTAGAAGACAGACAAGTTGCCAAGCGGGCAGATTTAATTATAAAGGCGATTTTATTTAGCTCTATCATAGGAAGCTTTACAGATAGGCTATTAGGCTCTATACTTGATACTTCTCTACCACAAATGGCACCTCTTTTTATCTTGCTTCCTACTTGGGCCATGTACCACTCAGCCAGATATTATGGTGTTTTTAGAAAAGAAAAAAACCATAACAAAGATATGATAGTTACGGAAGAAGACAAGAAAAATATATTTAACAACCTATCAATAGTATTTTATCTGGCAGCTGTCTTTAGTTTTATGGCTGAGTATCTACCCAATATGGACAGCTTAGATGCTTTAAGATTTCCGCTATTAAAGTCACTGGTGCTTTTAGGACTTGGAATCAGCATAAGACTTATTCAATCTATAAATAAAGAATCTAGAAGAGAAGCCTTGACCATAGTCTTGATAGTTTCTAGTATTCCTATAGTTTCAATACAATATTTAAACTACGGAAGTATAACTGTTTGGGCATTTCCTATGGTTATCATTATAAGTTCGGTTATATTCAGCAAGAGGATCTTGCTCTTTTCGACAGCTATAGTGTCAACCCTGACTCAACTTTTAATTTGGATACTGCGTCCAGAGACAAGTGTGCTTGTAGATAGATATGATTATATATTGCGTATAGCAATGATTAATATTACATTTTTAATAGCATCTTTTATTAACAAGATATATGTATCCAAGATTAAAGAAAATAAAAATCAAATTGAGCTCCAAAGGATGAATTTAGAATTATCATCTGATTTTGCTGATATAAATCAAGAAAACTTTGATGAAAAGGTAAATATAATGCTATCAAAGTTAGGGAGGTTTTTTGGAGTAGATAGGACATACTTATATTTACTTAATTGTGAAAATAACACTCTGAATCTTTCTCACAAGTGGTGCGATGAAAACAATCCTATAAAAGTAGTCCCAGCCATGGACCTTAGTTTAGAATTTTCTTCATCTCTAAAGAACAAACTGAAGGCTAATAGGATAATATACTTGGAAGATATAAGCAAGATATCTGATGAATTGTATAGAGAAAGAGATAGGCTTACGCAAAAGAAAATCAAATCATTAGCCCTAGCTCCCATAGAAGAGAATGGATTGATACAGGGTTTTATAGGTATTGATTCTAGGAATTCATTTGACAATTGGTCTGAGCAGAAGATGGAATTTATCAATATTGTCTCAAATCTATTATCTAGTGGAATAAATAAAATTGAATCTGAAAAAGAAATCAACTTCATGGCCTACTATGACCATCTAACAGGCCTACCCAATAGATTTTTATTTGAGGACAGGGTCAATAGAGCTATAAAAAATGCCAAAGAAAATGGAGAAATCCTCAGCGTCATCTTTATAGATCTTGATAACTTTAAGGTGGTAAATGATACAATGGGCCATAGCAGCGGAGATTACTTGCTTAAAAAGGTCGGAGATTCCTTATCTAAAACTTTTCAAGGGAAGGGTCTAGTATCGAGAAGTGGTGGAGATGAATTTATGATCTTACTAAACAATGTAAGTGATAAAGAGGAGATCTTAAACGAGGCAGATAGTCTTATAAACTTATTTTCAAAACCATTTAATATAAATGGACGAGACTTTTTAATTACAACTAGTGCTGGACTTGCTATTTATCCCATGGATGGAGAGGATTCAGAAAGCTTGGTCAAAAATGCAGACCTAGCTATGTATGAAGCAAAAGATATAGGTAAAAATCAATATGTAGTATGTACAGATGAGATCAAGGAAGAGGTCCAGATGAAGATGAGCTTATCCAATGATATGTATCATGCTCTGGCAAGAGATGAGTTTACAGTTCATTATCAACCACAGGTAGACTTGGCAACAGGTAGGATAAATGGGCTAGAGGCACTTCTAAGATGGAATCATCCTGAAAAGGGTATGATATCTCCAGGAATATTTATTCCCCTAGCTGAAGAAAATGGGATGATCAATAGTATTGGGGAATGGGTACTAAAAACTGCATGTGCTCAAAACAAAAAATGGCAGGACATGGGTCTGGCTAACCTATGTATGGGAGTTAACTTGTCTGCTGTTCAATTTGTAGATGCTAATATAGCTGAGAATGTAGAAAATATAGTCAAGGAAGTAGGCTTGGATCCAAAATATCTTGAACTTGAGATTACTGAAAGTATAGCCATCAAACAAGAAACTCACGCAGAAGAAGTTCTAAAAAAATTAAAGGAAATAGGTATATCTATAGCAATTGATGATTTTGGAACTGAGTATTCATCTCTTAGTAGGCTAAAGATACTTCCCATTGATAGGATCAAGATAGATATGCAATTTACCCAAGGAATTGAAAACTGCGAAAAGGATAGGGGTATAATTATGGTCATCATAAACCTAGCTAAAAGCCTAGGCATGAATGTAATTGCAGAGGGTGCTGAAACATCTGAGCAAGTAGAATTCTTATACAAGGAGCTTTGTGACGATGCCCAGGGATACTATTATTACAAACCTATGCCTGCAGATGAGATAGAAAAAGTACTAGGATACAATCAATATAAAAATCAAGAAAGTTATTCAATGATCAATTAAAATACTCCCCTCAAGCTCAGATTTCTAATCTAGCTAGAATAAGGGGAGTATTTTAATGCCCACATTGTTGACATGTCTATAAAACATCATTTCCATTATATGATATAATAAGAATTATATTTCAAAAAAAGGAGATGAAAAAATGAGTTTAAAAAAATCTATTGACAAGAATAAAGATAAGTCTAATCAGGTCTTACTCCTAAAAAAAGGTAAGCGTGGACTGATGCGAATTTTGTTTGGAAGGACTGGAATTATAAGTCTTCTTTTAATAATTCAAATACTAGCCCTCTTTAGTGCCTTTAGATATCTAGAGAGCATTATTCCATATACTGTTGGTAGCTTGCTATTATTTTCAATCTTCATGGTGGTCTATGTTATAAATTCAAATCACAATACAAGTGTAAAGCTTTCTTGGGTCATATTAATCGCCTTGGTCCCTGTATTTGGAGCACTATTTTATATATTTATA
>JARICQ010000150.1 GCA_029264075.1 Tissierellaceae bacterium
TCTACTTATGCCGACTGAGCTAATAGGTCTTAATCTAGGGTATTAATGGGGTGGATGATGGGACTCGAACCCACGACCTCCAGAGCCACAATCTGGCGCCCTAACCGACTAGGCCACACCCACCATAATTAAAATTACCCTTAGCGTCTCGCTTTTTATAGATAGATAAGCAAGAACTGCTAACAATTTAAAATTATATCAGCTTCTATATGGATTGTCAACACATATTTTATTTTATTTTTATTATTTCTTCATTTAACTCTTTTCCAAGCTCAATAATACCGAAGGACTTCAGTCTATCACTAGTTCTTGGCCTGCTGGCACTTCCTGGATTCATTATAGTCATCTGGTCAATTCTTTCTATAATGGGAACATGGGTATGGCCAAAAAAAACATAGTCTGCTCCAATTTCTTTTGCCCTATAATATATATTGTCCAGTCCAAAGCTCACACCATATTCATGTCCATGGGTTAAAAACATTTTTTTGCCCTTCAATTCAAATATTTCATCATTGGAAAAGCCTCTTACATTCCTATCTCCATTTCCCCTGACTATTTTTCCCGGAATATCCAATCTTTTAGCTATCTCTATCCCATCTCTTACATAATCTCCTAGAAAAAACAAAAGATCAAATTCCTCATCCCCTAGAAAATCAACTAGATCGCTGATATTTCCATGAGTATCTGATGCTAGAAGTATCCTCATCTACTATCACCATCTAGAAGTCTTGCAAGCTCAAGCTTGAGATTCTTTAGTGCATTGGATCTATGGGATATTTTGTTTTTCTCTTCTTCTCCTATTTCTCCAAAGGTCTTTTCGTATCCATAGGGAATAAAGAGAGGATCGTAACCAAAGCCATTTTTTCCCTTTTCTTCAAAGCCTATCCTACCCTTACATTCTCCATATACTATTATTTCCTTTTTATCTTCAGTAATTAAGGCTATTATACTTTTAAACTTTGCCTCTCTCTTCTCTAGTGGAATTCCCTTAAGTTCATCTAATAGTTTTCTATTGTTCTTAGAGTCGTTTCCTTCCTCTCCACCATACCTAGATGAATGAACTCCTGGCTTGCCATCCAATTGATCTACAAAGAGGCCTGAGTCATCAGCCACTACCATGTAATCAATCCTCTTAGAGAGTTCTCTTGCTTTTTTCAGGCTATTCTCTTCAAGTGTATCCCCATCCTCCTCCACTTGGATGCTGGCAAGCCCTAGGTCTTTTTTTGAAACTACTTCTATATTCAAATCAGATAATATATCTTTTATTTCCTTGACCTTATTTTGATTGCCTGTTGATATTACTAGTTTTCTCTCCATATATTTGTCTCCTTTAATTTAAATAAGCAAGGTCGCCCTTGCTTATTTATTAATCTATTTCAAAATATCTTTCTACTCCCTTTACCATTGCATCTACTATCTTATTTTGGTAATCATCAGTATATAGTAGTTTTTCTTCTCTTGCATTGGTCAAGAATCCCCCTTCAACCAGTACTGCTGGCATCTTTGATTCTCTTAGTACTACTAATTTTGGTCTTTTAATAGTTCCTCTACTCTTTGCACCCGTTGCCTTTAATAGTTCTTCTAGCATCATCTTAGAGAAATGATGCGGAAGTTCTTTTTTTGTCTGTGGGTCATATGAAGGAGCATACAATACTTCAATTCCCTCTATGGCTCTGTTGTTGGAAAAGGCATTTGCATGAACACTTACAAATACATCTGCATAGTTATCATTTGCAATACGAGGCCTTTCATATAGGTCTATAAAGACGTCTGTATCCCTTGTCATGATTGTATTGTATCCAAGTGCTTTAAGCTTTTCATCGAATTTCTTGCTTACTGTTAGGTTGAAATCCTTTTCTCTTTTCTTATTTGGAGATACTGCTCCTGGATCTTTTCCACCATGACCTGCATCTATTACTATAAGTCTGTCTTGAGGTTTTAAATCCTTATTTCTTTCAATCTTAAGTACTATCTTTTCGTCCTGATCTCTTGAAACTACATCGTATAGTATCCCTTTAATTGCCTTGACTACTATTTCTACGTCGCTTCCTTTTTCGCTTACTTCTATTTCATCTATCAATCCATCTTTGACTACTATTATTCCACTTCTAAGCTCTGTGTTTTCTGCTGGAACTCTTATTTTTAAGTTTTTGCTTGCGTTCTCATAGTCAATAGAATATCTACTTTCTCTGGTGTTTTTAATAGTCAAGGTTTTCTCTTTTCCATCTGTAACCAGGTCTATATTCTCCCAAAGGCTAGCATCTGGATAGATCAATATATCGTCACCAGAAGTTTCTATCTTTACATTTGGATCTTTTACCCCATCCTTTATATCCAGTACAACCCTCACTATTTGATCTGAAGCGCTGTAATTGTTGTCTGGTGAGTACTGTGATGCCCTGACTCGATTTATGAATCCAAGGCTGTGTGGAAATTCTGCATAGGCTTCTCCCTCTAGGGTTGAATCTAGGAAATCAAGTACGATTCTCTCTGGGTTTTGCAGTTTTATTATATTCATATTTTCTTCTTTTGCACCTTTAATTACAATTGCTTCTTTTTCTCCTCTTGTTTCTTTTGTGATATCTCTTATTCTTTGGCTTTCAAAGGATAACATGAGTCCTGTTCCATCAGATCTATCTATTATATTTGGCTCTTCATACTTTTTTAAATCGAGAACTATCCTCGTGATGTATGGCTGATGTGAAAGCTGAGAATATCTAACTTCTTTGATAAAGTCATCGTCTACATTTATGGCTCCTGGTGAATCATTTGTCGTCTTAAGTTCTAGTTTTGATCCCGTGATATCTATTATCAGTTCATTTTTTTCTTCAACTCTTTTTGTAGTGTAGGAAAGCTTTTTGTCACTTCGCACTATCAGTTTGTTTTTATCTGTGCTTCCCTTAGATACTATAATACTCTCTATGGTATTTTCCTCTAATATTATCTCTTCTTCCACTGGCCCTTCTACTTTTTCTTCTTCAACTGGCTTTTCATCTTCTTTTTCTTCAACTTCTTCGCCTTGTGAATTTATATATGCACTTTTACTCTCATCGTCCCAGCCTACTTCAAAACCCAAGGTTTCTGCCAAAAATCTTAGTGGGACCATAGTCCTTGCACTATCTTCATTTTCATACTTTACAAGTCTTGGTATTGAGCCCTTATCTAGTATTCTCTCTTCTCCATCTATACTAACTGTAGGACTATCTATAGTTAACTCTACTTGGCTACCATCGTATGAAACTGTAACTGTTTGTGTTTCTTGTTCCCATTCTACTTCTGCATCCGAATTTTCTTCTATAAATCTAATATGCACTAGAGTTCTATCATCATGCACAAATGAAGGAATTTTGCTGCTCATTTTTTCTCCATCAATCAATATTGGTGCCTGAACTACAGACAAATTATTGCCATTCATACTTATTTGTATTCTAGATATCTCAGCATTTGCAAGGCTAGTCATTGCTAAGATAAATAAAATGATTAAAACCATACTTCTTCTTCTCATTTCATTTCCTCCTTATGTACACTTTCTAGTCATTCCGTCTAAGTAACTTTATCATTTAAGAGCTTATTATGTCAACAAATAAGCTCTTTTGTAATGATAATGTAATATTGTAATTACAGGCTTAAGGCCCTATATAATTCGTCACTAGCTGGCGGGAGGATATCTTTCAAATATCCGTCTTCTAGCATGACTATATCTTCTTCTATCATTTCTCCTATGACGGTACATTTAATCTTTTCCTTCTTCAATCTTTCTATTATCTTGATGCTCTTCTCTTCATCTGCAATTATAATCATAGATCCACTTGATATAAGCTTATATATATCTATATTCAAGACCTCTCCAATTTCAGCTGTAACAGCTTTTACTGGAATCTTGTTCTTGTCTATCCTTATTCCTATCCCACTTGCCTTAGCAGCCTCCCAGACTGCACCCAAGACTCCACCTTCTGTGATGTCATGCATATATTTGACTCCTATTTCACCACTTATCATTCCTTCTTTTATTACACTTAACATGTCTTTCATCTTCTTTGCTTCTTCAATTTTTTCTCTTCCCAATTTAGCTAGCAGGCTTTCTTCTAGTTCATTTGCCAGTATTGAAGTTCCCTCTATACCTGCATATTTGCTAATCATCAATTTGTCTCCAGGCTTTATAGTCTCTCCTTTTGGAAGTCTTTCTCTCTTTAATCTTCCTACTGATGTTGTATTGATGACTATTCTATTTACAGCATCTGTGATTTCTGTATGTCCTCCCGCTATTTCAACATTTAGACTTTTGGCAGTCTTGCTTGCTTCTATCATTATCTCTTCTATTTCTTCTCTTGTAGTCTTTGGAGGTGCCAATATGCTGAGTAGGATGACTACAGGCTCCCCTCCACTTGTAGCTATGTCATTGCATGATATATGTACAGCTAGGTTGCCAATATCCTTTGTGGCTCCGGTGATCGGGTCTGTACTTAGAACACATAGGTCACTATCTATATCTAAGATAACTGTATCTTCACCTATTGCAGATCTTAAAAGTACTTCTTCTCTATGGTTCTTTATATTTTTTAATATTATTTCTTCAAGTAGTTGATTTGGTAGTTTGCCGATTTCCATTTTCTCCACTCCTCAGATCTAGATTTGCTTTCTTTATATTTAAAGTAACTAAAATTTTATAATAAAGCTATACAGCGCCTAATATTAGACGCTGGATTTTTTATCTCTTTTTTAACATCTCTACTATTAATTTATTTACCATCTGTGGATTTGCCTTTCCCTTTGAAGCCTTCATTGTTTGTCCCACTAAGAATCCCACTGCCCTATCTCTTCCAGCCTTGTAGTCTTCTATAGATTTAGGATTTTCATCTAGGATTTTTTCTACCATTTTTTCTAATTCTCCTGTATCACTAATTTGAATTAGTCCCTTTTCCTTAACTATGGTTTCTGAATCTTTTCCAGTTTCAAATACTTCTCTCAAGACTTTTTTTCCTGTATTGTTATTTATTTTTCCGTCCTTTA
>JARICQ010000161.1 GCA_029264075.1 Tissierellaceae bacterium
CACTTTTAACAGGTTTGTTTTTTGCTGAAAAATTATAAACATAATCTTTTATCATTGAATAATCCTCCTTGAAAAATAGTTAGTGTAAAGCTATTTATATTTTTTTAGATTTAAAATCGGTCTTGTAAAGGTTTTTTCTAATAAAAAACAATGACCTCCCTTTTCTGCCTATAATTGAGTTAGCAATCAAGAAAATTTTCAAAAGAAAGGTGTGTAATTGTGAAGTCAACTGTACCATATTTAATTTTATATAATCAATTCTTAATTAAAACTATTCCGCTTGATGACTTTAAGAAAAATCATTTTAGTCTCTTATTAAAGATCCTAAAAATTTTCAATATAAGGTCCTTATGTCGCATCTTCCTACATGCTTTAAGCATTTGAAGGCATCTAGATAATAAGGGTAATGCTTTTTTTAAGGCTACCATATAGACCACTCCATGTCAATGCTTTACTAGGCTAAATCTATCTTTGTTTTCTAGAGATAAGAATTATAAATTTTAAAATTATAGGGTCTCAGATATGGAATTATAGAAGGTTCAAGTAGGAAATCCTCCTGATACTCGGCCAATTACTCCTTTTTTCTGATATAATACAATTAATATATGGTGGAAATTAAGAATTTATTGGAAAATAAAGTCTTTGACTAAAGAAATAATGACTAATGAGAAGCTAGAAGGAAGGGGAAAAACACAATAGAAAGTAGGCGAGAATATGAAGCTAAATATAGAACAAAGAAGGATAGTAGAGCTAGAGCCTAGTGGACATATGCTTGTTAAGGGGGTTGCAGGTTCGGGGAAGACCACTGTTTCTGTAAGGCGTATACCTTATCTACTTAACTACTACTGCCACGAAAAAGATGACAATATTCTTTTGGTTACCTTCAACAAGACTCTTTTAAACTATATAAAATATCAATACAAGATGGTAGAAAATGAAGAAACATATCAGATGGAATTTTCTTTTGATGACAACAAGGATGTTTCTATAACAAATATAGACAAGCTTATGTTTAAGTATTTTCTTAGATATCAAAAGAGAAACAAGTTGAAAGCTGAGTTTGCAAGCCCTTATATAGAACAGCAAACGTTGATTAGGGCAATCAATGAGATCAAAGATAAGTATGATTCAATTAAGCTAATATCAGCAAAATACACATTATTCCTATTGGATGAGATTAATTGGATCAAGGCTTGCAATATCCTAGATGAAAAAACCTATCAAGAGATTGACAGGGTAGGTAGGGCAAGCGGGGGAGATGGAAGTCCTCAAAAACTTTCTAAAAATTCAGATGTCAGAGCTGCTATATTTGAATTGATGAGCAAATATGATCAACTCTTAGAAAAAGGAGGCTACATTGACTTTAAGAAAATGAATATTATAGCATTAGAAGAAGCCCAGAGAAACCCTATTGAAAAGTATACCCATATACTAATAGATGAAAGTCAAGATCTCACAAAGGTTCAGTTGGAATTTTTAAAATGTATTTACAAGGATAAAAATCATTCATCTATAATGTTTGTGGCCGACAATACCCAGAGTATATACTCCCATTCCTGGCTAGGCAAGGGTAGACCCTATACTTCTATAGGATATGATATGAGCGGCAAGAGTAGGACCCTATCTAAAAACTATAGAACTACTACAGAAATATCTACTGCTGCATTTGGGCTAATTGAAAATGATGAAAAGATCAAAAATAATGTTGATTTTGTCAAGCCTTCTTTGATTGATAGGCAAGGGCACCCTCCAATATACAAGTTTTTTCAGTCAAGCGAAAAACAATTGGAATTTCTATTGAATGAAATAGATATTTTGAATAATGATTATAGATATTCGGATATATGTATTGTAGCCAGAGAAAAGAGAATAATTGAAAATGTTTTCAGTTATTTCGAACAAAAAAACCTAGCCTGTGAAATATTGAACAACAATCAACCAAATTTTGATTCAGACAAGGTAAAGCTTGTAACTATACACTCTATCAAGGGGCTTGAATTTAAGGTTATATTTTTAATTGATTTAAATGAAGGAGTGATTCCCAACGACTCCTTTTCAAGTATGGATGAGGATGAGACCTATGACTCTGACGAGAGGAAACTACTTTATGTAGGTATGACTCGTGCAAATGAGCTGCTCTATATGTCTTCTGTTCGCAAGCCTTCTAAATTCATTACTGAAATCAAGAATGATCATTTAAGAATGAAAAAAGACTGTAGTATCAGGCCATTTAAATCTTTGGGTATATATGATTATCAGTTAAAGGAAGAGATAATAGATATAAATTCAAGAGAAGAGATAGTCAGGCAGTGGCTGATTAAGGAAATAAGTACAACTTATGGATACCCAATAGATCTGATCCAAATTGAATATCCTGTCCAGAAATTTTCTAAGAGAGGATATGTAGACCTAGCTGTGAATATATTTATCAAGGGGGAAGAAATGCCCTATATATTTGCTGAGGTAAAAAGTTTTGGCCAAGGGATTGAAGATGCAGTCTCTCAACTAAAATCATATATGCATGCAAATGACAAGGTTAGATATGGTGTTGCTACTGATGGCTTAGAAATACTTATCCTAAATAGGGATGAAGAAATATTAGGGGATATACCAAAATGCAATTCGCATTTTCTTCCTGAGACCAGAGAAAGAAAAGTTTATAAAAACCTTAAAAATGGGAAAAAATATTCTTATAATTATGATAAGGATGATAGGAAGAATATAGAGATAAGTGACTATGATACTAGCCTCCACATAGAAATAGAAGACCTATATTCGGTTCCTCTTTTAGGGGAAGTAGCGGCTGGTATACCAAGCCTAGCTGATGAAAACTTTGATGAGTACTTGGACATACCTAGAGAATGGATCTTTTCAGAAAGGGATACTTTTGCACTCAAGGTCACTGGTGATAGTATGACTGGTGCAGGTATAGATAAGGGTGACAAGGTAATAGTCCACAAGCAAGATAGTGCTATAAATGGAGATATAGTCATAGCTGTAATAAATAATGAAGCTACTATGAAAAAATTCATGTTAATGGGCAGCTCAGTACTACTTTTATCTGAAAATCCAAAGTATGAACCTATACAGATGAATAGGGATGATATAATCATTAATGGAAGAGTTATAGGGGTACTTAAAGAATAATTATCTGTATAGAAATATGAATAAAGTATACCTACTAGGGGTAATTATAATGTAGATTTAAGTTAGGAAATTATTTGAAAGGGGATATATATATGAAAACAGCTAAGGTGAAATTACGTTCAGATGGTTCTTTTGAGGAGGTTCCTATTACGGGTGATGATAAGCCCAAAGTTAAGGAAAGTATAAAAAAAGAGTGGCAAAACATAGCCAACTTAATTCATGCCTTTACAGGTGTAAGGGCGGGGCTGATCATGGAGATTACCAAGGAAGCCATGCAGGTATTTTTGATGAGTGAAAACAAGTCCAATCCATATAATGTTGGTGGCAATGACTATCTTTGCCATGGTCTCTATTGTGAGTCTGTGATTGGCAGAGATGATGAGCTGTCAATTGTAGATGCTAGGGAATTGGAAGCTTGGAAGGATAATCCAGATGTAGACATTGATATGATTTCCTACCATGGCCTGCCAATAAAATGGCCTGATGGAGAATTCTTTGGGACCATATGTGTTCTAGATGACAAGGCGATGAATCTAACAGATGATCAAAAACTTCTTCTAAGAGAATTTAAGTCTTCTATGGAAAA
>JARICQ010000170.1 GCA_029264075.1 Tissierellaceae bacterium
TATCCATTATTATCTTTTAAGAAAAAATGATAGATATTAAATTCTTTATTTTCTTTAGGTATATCTAATGTTTCAATTCCCTTGGCTTTTATCTCTTTATATAATCTATCTACATCATCTACAATTAAAGTCAGAATAGGGCTTTTCTCATTTAAATTTTTAGCTATATGAGTACAAAACCCAATAGCTGCTCCCTTGTTAATCCTATATATCATACACTTACCTTGGTCTTTATATAGTTCTAAATCCAATACATTTCTATAAAAATCATCGGTTCTTTTTAAGTCGTCTGTAGCTAAAAATAATATAAAATCATTATACATTCTACCACTCCTATCTATTTGCATTTTATCATAAGCCTAGAGGGTATATCTAGTTTTCAAGATTTATTTCATTTTTAATTCTACTGTTTTCAACTTCATCATAGTTTGATACAGCATTTTTACCCCTTCGTTTTGAAATATATAGCTGTTTGTCTGCATTTTTGATTGCTGTTTCAAAAGTATCATTTTCATCTAAATAGTATATACCTATTGATATAGTGATCCTTAAAACTTTCTTATCATAGATAAACTTATGCTTTGCAACTCTATCCCTTAGTCTATCCATTATCAAATATGCTTGTTCTATAGGGCAGTCATTTAGTATGATGACAAATTCATCTCCACCATACCGACAGACACTATCAGTTTTTCTAACAGCAGAGAGGGCCAGGTTGGTAAACTCTTTGAGTATAAAGTCACCAGCCAGATGGCTGTACTTATCATTTATTTCTTTAAAGTCATCTAGATCGATCATTGCAATAGTGCTTTTTCCTGTATTTTCTTTTAGCGCATTTTCTAAGTATCTCTGATTCCATGCCCCAGTCAAACTATCAGTTATAGCATTCATATATTCTTTTTGTCTCAACTCTTTTTCATGTAAAATTTCTCTCTCCTTGCTGGTCAGTTCTTCAAAGGCAAACAAAACTGGTATTGCAGCAAATATAACAATATAAACCAAAGGAGAATTTATTCTCAAGGAAGAAGTGAAATATTCAACCGCCAATACTATCCCCGCATAAATTACTATGTAAACAAATGTAGCTGAAAAGATAAAGGCATACTTTGATTTTTTTAAATTGTAGAAACTATATATAGCAGCTACTAGAAAATTGATAACTAAGGTAATATACCAATATGCATAGAGCTCTTTATATACGACAAAGTTATCTACCATTAAAGACATCAAAATAAAACTGATCGCTGTTATTCCTGAAAATCGACTTAATTTAAAGTTTTTTAAAAATCTACCCATGGAAATCATTGCAAACCAGATACCCAAATAAAGTGAGCTTAAAAATATTTTCTTGAAGGTTAAATAACTAAATGGCAGATATACTACTCTCAAATAATCAATAAAGTATATTGAAATAAAGACTAGAGATAAGGCAGAATAAATATGTCCTATTTCTTGATCCTTGTTGATAAAATAAATAAACACCATCAATAATGCTAGAAAAACTAAAAATCCTATTCCAAAGATAAGAAGAGTTTCTCCATAAAAATCCATGTTTTGAGATATCTGTATGGCTAGATTGCTATCTGTAATATATATTCCATCAGACTCTATTCCTGTTTTATATTTAGCATATGTATTTAAAACTAATAGATTTTCATCTTCTATGAGCTCTCTATCAAATACCAAGTGGTTGTGGCTATTTTTCATCATGCTTTGTCCATTCTCCATGTCACCTGTCTGTCCAATTACAAGCCCATTTAGTTCCATAGAAAATGCACTATCAGTTAATTTATTCATAATGATTGAAAGTGTATCATTTTTGATATGGCTTAGACTATCTCTGCTAAAAGACACCTCATAGCTTTGCAGCTCCTGTTCATCTTTCTTTATTCTTCTTGTAGAGAGGCTTGGTTGAAATGATTCCTTGCTAATATATAGAGAATTCTCTCTATTCAACATAGATACATCACTAGCCTTAAGTGCAGAAAAAATAGCCACTACTATAAAACTTGTGTACATAAGCAACATAATTATTTTAGACTTTGTATTTGCTTTCATATTTCTCTCCTACTAATATTTATTTGAATTTTTTCTTTTTATAACAATTATCTTTTTTATACTATTGTATATAAATATCGGCATATTTGCAATTTACTTTAATCATTCTAAGAGTTCAATTGTTTTAGTACAGTTAATCTAATATAAATTAACTCTAAATTTCATATAAAAATTCCAGATAAAAGTTTTTTTATTAGATATCAGGGTATAAAAAGTAGTGTTGATAGCTTAATTATAAAGTCTAAATTTGACATCTTTGAAAATTTTAGTTACACTAATAGGGTCGGTCTAGCTTGATACCTACAATTAATTTAAAAATACAGAGTAAAAAAAGGAGAGAAAAATGGATCTAGAAAAACAACAGGAAAAACTTCGTGATAGGAATTTTACTAAATTTGGCCTAGAGTTGAATGTGTTTGTATCAGTTGTAACAGCTATTTTAGTTTTAGCTTTTGTAATCTTTACTATTATGAGACCTAATGTATCCGCTGAATTCTTTTCAGGGATAAATGATTACTTAAATATTAACTTTAATTGGCTTTACTCAATAACTATTAATGCAGCTTTTATATTCATCCTATTTTTAGGCTTTTCTAAGTTTGGAAAAATAAAATTGGGAGGATATACATCTACTCCAGACTACAGCAATGTAGCTTGGTATGCAATGATGTTTAGTGCCGGAATAGGTATTGGTATATTTTTCTATGGTATTGCAGAACCAATATATCATTTAAATATACCTGATGCCCTTAGAAGTGGTTCAGATTTTGACAACTTTAAAATTATGTTCCTTCATTGGGGTGGACATGCATGGGCTGTCTACGGCTTGCTTGCTATAGGGCTTGGATATTTTTCATATAACAAGGGTCTCCCCTTTGCTATTAGAAGCTTGTTTTACCCAATACTTAAAGAAAAAATATATGGTATCCTAGGTGATATAATAGATACAGTTGCAACTCTTTCAGTTTTATTTGGACTTGCAACCTCACTCGGACTTGGTGCTCAGCAAATAAACTCAGGTTTTAGTTATGTATTTGGAATTCCAGATTCACCAAATGTTCAATTTGTACTTATAGTAGTTATTACTTTTGTAGCTACTCTTTCAGTTATTAGTGGAATTTCTAGAGGGATCAAGTGGCTAAGTGAAGCCAATTTGGTTGTAAGTGGAGTTTTACTACTAGGGATAACTTTGATAGGACCTACAACATATATACTATCTACTTATTTGTCTAGTATAGGCATATATTTGAAGGATTTCTTCAATATAGGACTCTTTACAGCTATCCTGCCTGAAGATATAGCATGGCAGGGACAATGGACAATATTTTACTGGGCATGGTGGGTCTCTTGGGCTCCATTCGTCGGTACCTTTATTGCTCGAATTTCCAGGGGAAGAACTATTAAACAAATAGCCTTTGGTGTTTTAATAATACCTACCCTAGCTATTACTCTTGCTATGACTATCCTAGGTGCATCTGGTATCTATGTAAATGATCTTTACAATGGTGTTATAGAAAAGGCGGTAGAAACGAATGTAGCAACCTCTATGTTTGAAATGTTTAACTATCTAACTCCTTCAGGATTTTTACAAGGGTTTTTGTCTATAGCCACAGTTATCGCTGTAATTATCTTCTTTATCACTAGTAGTGATTCAGGATCATTTGTAGTTAGTAGTTTGACAAGTGGAGGACTTGAATCACCGCCAAGAATTCAAAGGGTTTTCTGGGCTGTTATGGAAGGAGCTATTGCGGTTTCTGTACTTCTAATTGGTGGGGAAGAGGCTCTCTTGACTATACAATCGGCAGTTGTCATACTTGGGCTTCCATTTTCAATAATACTCATCATAATAATGCTCTCATTGATTAAAGAGCTAAAAGAGAGTTATACGACCTATAGGTTCAACCAAAATGTAACTCTAAAAAGAAGACTTAGAAATATTAATGCTGATACCCAATATAAATAATTATCTACAGATATATAAAATGCCACCATCAAATGATGGTGGCATTTTATATATCCTAAAGTTCTAAGTTTTATCCTTTTCTATATTGTTGCTTGATCCTAATATCTTTTTCTATTTAATCTTTATTTATTTATGGATTTCAAAGTATCATTCATTTTTTCAACTAGACCTTCCCAAGAAAAAGATTTTATTTTATCTTCTACTAAATAATGACATTTTTTTCCATCTCTTATTTTTTCAATTTGACTTAGGATGGCTTCTCTTAAGTCTTCTTTGAATTTTGGTAGATCTTCTTCTACTGGCTTATCTGTATCATATATCCTAGGAAGTGGAACATATTTAATGATTCCTGTCTCCTCCACCTCATCACCTAAGAGAGACATCAAGGCTTCTATTTCTGTAGCTACTACATATAATCCACAAGCTAAACTCTCTATAGCCATAAGCCCCAATCCTTCATAAAAGGATGGCATGATAAATATGTCTTTTTCTCTCAAATCATCAGCAAGGTGAATTTGATCCTTGACATTATATAGGCTTATACTCTTGTTATCTCCAATATATGACTCTATTTTTCTTTTATTTTCTTCATCAGGATTGCCAATTATATCTAGGCTTATATCCTCTAGGTCTAATGATTTATAAACTTCTATCAATTCATACACACCCTTAGAAGGGTCAATTTTTGCACTAAATACTAGTCTGACCTTGTCACTTTTAGTTTTTTCTTCTGGAAAATAAAAAACATTTTGGTTGAATCCCCCACCTACTGCAATTATATTTTCTTTTTCTACTCCATAGATTTCTTCTATTTCATTCTTTTGCTCTTCAGATGCTGAAAATACATAATCCAATTTATCTATATCATCTACATATTTGTCCTTGATACTTGGATTCATCTTTGCCTGTCGCAAGTCTGTATTGTGGCAAATCCCTATAATCTTTGTATCTGGAAATACCTCTATAACTAGAGATGTTAAAATCCAAAGATGGTGGGCGAATATAAAATCTGGCTTGAATAATCCTTTTACCTCGATTAGCTTTCTTTTAAATTCCTTCTTCCAAGCATCTATCATCTCTTCATCCATATCTGCGTATCTAGTATTTTCATATGGCATCACATCACTCATACCAACTATAGGGAATGGCAATTCTCTGGTTTTAAATTCTACAGGGTATTGATGCTCCTGATCTAAGGTATACCAGTTAAAGCTATCCTGGCTTCCAAAGATAGCTTTTTGTTCATGATTGTATTTTTTAAAGCCCTCTATCATATTTGAATAGTATACTCCAGATCCTGTTCTCGATGGCAATTGTGCTAAAACATGCAAAATCTTCATATTTTTCCTCTTTTCTTGAATATTTTTGTAGATTAAATATATTTTTGTCCTTTATATTGTCTTCCAATTAATTTATTATACCATATTTCTCTCTTTATCTAAACTTGAAAAAATACTCTATATGCTTTTATTCTATTGATATGATATGATTTATATAGGAAGTATTTATCAATCTTAGAGAGGAGTTTTTTAATGATAGGTCATATAATCCATGTGGGATTAACTGTAAGAGATATTGATCAGTCTATAGAGTTTTATAGGGACACTCTCGGTCTATCCTTCCAAGGAGAAATGCTAATGGAAGGAAAGGAAACCGAAAAATTATTCAATATAAAAAATGCTAGGGTAAGAGTAGCTTATTTAAATGGCAGCCAGGAAATCTTTGCGCCTCCTATAGAGCTGCTCCAGTTTTTATCAGACGATGTAAAATCTAATAGCCCAGATTTACAAAAGATATCTATATCTGAAGTTTGCTTTCAGGTAGATAATATAGAAAAAACCTATAGAGATTTAAAGGAAAAGGGAGTAGAGTTTTTATCTGAACCCCAAGCATTTGACTTTTCATCTCAAGGCTTTGGAAAAAGCATAGCTGTCTATTTCAAAGATCCAGATGGAATTATTTTGGAATTGATAGAGGAAGTTGAATAGAAAATTATAATAAAAAGCTAGAGGAAAAAGATCAATCTTTTTCCTCTAGCTTTTCTCCTAGATCTATCTGGACGATATCGTGATGCGATACCTTTAGGTCTGGAGGAGTCATGTAGTCGCCATAGGCCCTGGTTAAGACCTCGTCATAGGCTCTTGGCACTGGAAACTTGTATCCTTCAAATTCCCACTCTATAGAGTCTTCAATAGTTTTTCTTCTCATCATGAAGTTTTCTAAAACACCAGCAGATGGATTGGCCAAGTCTGCTATATACTCTGTTTCCTTGTGGTTTAATTTAGTCATTATCTTTAAAATCCAATTTTCAATTCGACTTTTTGAAATTGGCAAAAGCCTTATCAAATCGTATTTGAATTTTGCCTTGTTTCTTTCAAAGCCAGGCTCCAACTTTTGATATCTCTCCTTCAGCCTATACTTGAAAAGAGAATCTATGCTTCTTAGAGACCATATTTGATGCCTTCCTCTTATAGTATCAATTTCAATATTGTCAAATGGAAATATATCTATATAAAATCCATGATGCATATCTAGGTCTCTAACAAGTTTTTCCATGAATAGGGTCCCGTTTTTTCGAATTTTAGGAAACTTATTCATGTAATTTGGGTCTGTTTCATAGCTTTGAAAAAAATATTCGTAAGACAATTCCTCGTCCACTACTGAAAGAAATCTATTGTATTCAGACCTGAGCATACAAACATCAATATCATCATCCCAAGGAATAAATCCCCTATGCCTTATAGCCCCAAGAAGGGTTCCTGCAAACAGTTGATACTCTATATCATATTTCTTGCAAATCCTATCAAATTCTAATAGAATCTCTAGTTCTATATTTTGTATCTTTTTTATATCAATACCCAATATCGAATCGGAGCTTTTTCCCTCCATCATCCGCATCACCTCCTGTATATCTTAAGTTCTTTCAATTAGTTTTTTCAGCTCTCTTTAAATCTTTTACTGAATCTATTTCGACCCAGTCATCTGATTTTATTTTATAGGCCCTAAGATCAAAATCATCAATATTATCCTTGATCAAATCATCCCAAAAAAGCTTTTCAAATCCACCCCTATCTACCATTTCCTCTAGGAGTTTATGGATATTTTTGCTATCCTTCTCGGTCCAATAGGATACACCTGTCATTATATAATCTGTTCCGCTTCCAATGCTTATATCGGTTAATCTATCTCCCTCTCCAAATTTAAAAATCCATTCATCAGAGAAATCTTCCTTTATCCCAGTAAAATATCCTGATTGCTTTAAGCCAGCTAAAAGAAAGTTGTTTGCTAGGTAGACATCTCCCTCCAGTATAAAACTATTGTCGAGATAATCCCTTACCAGATAAAGACTATAGGCATTATTATAAACATCATACTTATCATTGTAGATAAGCTTAACTCCATATTTTTTCTTTAAATAGTCAAATTTCTCATTTAGGTAGCCTGTGACTATGTTTATATCGTCAACACCAATTTCTTTTAAAGATTTAATTTGTCTCTCAGCTATAGGCTCCCCATTTACCTCCACCAAAGACTTTGGAGTGTCATCAGTTAGGGGTCTGAGTCTAGTTCCCATACCAGCTGCTAATATTATAGCATTCATCTTTAAATCAACTCCTTATTTATCTTTATTTTTAAATTTATCTAGGTTAGATATAGCTCTTTTATATCGTCCTAGAGAATAATCATATAAATCATTCTCGCCACAACTTACCTTGGCAAGTGACCACATGCTCCAATAAATATCCATCAATATTCTGAGTATGTCCATCCTAAATATTTCATCATCTAGTGGATTTCTCCCAAAATATTTCTTTAAAAAAAGCTCTTCTTCATCTTTAGAATATTCGCATTCGAGGCCTATGGATACGACATCCCATAATCTATC
>JARICQ010000017.1 GCA_029264075.1 Tissierellaceae bacterium
TTCCATATATTGTTCGTAAATTCTACTGGATCTTCTATTTCTAGACCTTCTATTAGCAGTGCTTGATTGTAAAGTAACTTTGTATAGAGTTCAAATTTATCTTTGTCATTTTCAAAGGCATCTTTTAATTTGTCATATACATTGTGATCTGCATTTATTTCAAGGATTTTTTCTGCCTTTACTCCTTGGCTATCTGGCATTTGACTAAGTATCTTTTCCATCTCTATAGATACTTCTCCCTCACTTGCAAGGCATACTGGGTTTTCCTTTAATCTTTTAGAAGGCTTTATAGCCTTTACTTTTCCAGCTAATAGCTCTTTCATTGAATCAAATAAGTCTTCATTTTCTTTTAACTCTTCTTCTATTTCCTCGCTTTTTTCTTCTGATTCAATTCCAAGATCTCCACTTGATATTGATTTAAATTCAATATCTTTATAATTTTGGAGCATTTTTATTGTAAACTCATCTACATCTTCCGTTAGATATAGTATTTCAAAACCTTTATCCTTTAATCTTTCTGTTTGAGGCATCCTATCTATCCTATCTACTGTTTCTCCTGTGCCGTAATAAATATACTTTTGATCTTCTGACATTCCTTCTATATACTCCTCAAGACTTACCATTTTCTTGTCCTTAGATGAATGGAAGATGAGTAGGTCTTCAAGCATATCCCTATTCATTCCATAATTGGAATATATGCCGTATTTAATATTTCTACCAAAGTTAGAAAAGAATTCTTCATATTTTTCTCTTTCATTTTTCATTAGAATTAAAAGCTCGTCCTTTATCTTTTCTTCAATCTTTTTAGCCATGAGTATCAATTGCCTATTGTGTTGCAACATTTCTCTTGAAATATTAAGGGATAAATCTTCTGAATCTACTACCCCCTTTACAAAACTAAAATGATCTGGAAGAAGATCAGATGCTTTTTCCATTATCATTACTCCACTTGAATACAGCTCTAAGCCTTTTTCATATTCTTTTGTGTAAAAATCATAGGGAGTTTGGCTTGGAATATATAATATGGCATTGTATCTAATCACTCCATCTATGCTCAAATGAATTGATTTAAGTGGTTTATCAAAACCATAATGCTTTTCCTGATAGAAGTTTTCATAGTCTTCTTCTGTTAGCTCGTTTTTATTCTTCTTCCATATAGGGACCATACTATTTATAGTTTCTTCTTCCTTGTAATCCTCATATTCATCTTCTGTTCCTTCTTTTAATCTACTCTTGGTCACATCCATCTTAATTGGATATCTTATAAAGTCTGAATATTTTTTTACCAATTCTCTGAGGGTATATTCCTCTAAATACTTGTCATAGTCTTCGTCCTCGGTGTTTTCTTTAAGCTTTAATATTATTTCTGTTCCTATGTCATCTTTTTCTATTTCTTCTATTGTATATCCTTCGCTTCCATCTGACTCCCATTTGTGACCCTTATCTTCTCCAAATGTTCTAGTCTTTACTGTAAGAGTATCTGCAACCATAAATGCTGAGTAAAATCCTACTCCAAACTGGCCTATGATATCAAATCCATCTTTTATATCATTTTCTTTTTTAAAGTCAAAACTCCCACTACTGGCTATTGTACCTAGGTTTTCTTCTAGCTCTTCTTTAGACATTCCTATACCAGTATCTTTTACAGTTAGTGTTCTATTTTCCTTATCTATCTTTATTTTTATATAATAGTCGTCTTTGTTAAATGTAATATTTTCATCTGTTAATGCCTTATAGTAAATCTTGTCAATGGCATCTGAAGAGTTTGAAATAAGCTCTCTTAAAAATATTTCCTTATGTGTATAAATCGAATTAATCATCAAGTCCAAAAGTCTTTTCGATTCAGCCTTAAATTCTTTTTTTACCATATATCTTCATCCTTTCAATTATCTTCTTTTAGCACTCATCCATCTAGACTGCTAATAATATCAATTTATCATATTTAGTTTTTTTTGTCAATATATTAGATGAAATTAAAAGAAGCATCCCTATTTAATCTTCTAGAGATGCTTCTTTTAATGCCATCATAGCTAGGATATAACCGTATATGCCAAATCCTGAGATTTGCCCCATACATGCTGGTGCTGTTACAGAATTTTTTCTAAATTCCTCTCTTGCATGAATATTGCTTATATGAACTTCTACTGCCTTTATATTTACTGCTTTAAGTGCATCTAGTATAGCTATACTATAATGTGTATATGCAGCTGGATTTATTATCAGCCCATCATATCGACCATCAGCTTCTTGTATAGCAGAGACTATCTCTCCTTCAATATTACTTTGAAAGATGTTGATATCTAGCCCTAATTCAGACCCCTTATCCACAAGGTATTCACATATAGAGCTGTAATTCATATGACCATATATGTCTTTTTCTCTCTTGCCAAGTAAATTTATATTTGGGCCATTAATCACCATTATTTTCAAAGTTTTCAGCTCCTATTAATCTCTCAAGCTCATTCATTATATTTGAAGCTATCTCCTCTAAACTACCAACATTGGGAACTATATAATCTGCATATCCCTTATAAAGTACATATCTTTCCTTGTACAAGGAATATACCTTGTCTGTCCCATCTCTTAGTAAGGGCCTAGTTTTGATTTCCACATCACTAATTATATCATCTACATTTCTATCTATAAATATTATAATTCCATTTTTTTTAAGATGATATATATTTTCTGGGAATTTAACTACTCCCCCACCTGTTGATATAACTGTTCCTTGCCTTTCACTTATAGATTTTACCGTCTCCATTTCTAGCTTTCTAAACCTACGCTCTCCACTTTCAAATATTTCACTTATATTTTTATCTTCTAACTTTTCTATATATTGGTCTATATCACAAAACTCCCTATCCATTTTCTTGGCTAGTATTTCTCCTATACTTGTCTTTCCTGAACCAGGCATTCCTATCAATACGATATTTTTATTTGACATATTCTAAGACCCCTTTAAATACTTTATGGTAAAACTCATCCTCAAAAACTACTCCATTCCATATCTCCTGGCTCTTTATTCCTTGAGCTACTAGCATATAAAGTCCATTTGATGTCTTAAGACCACATTCTCTAGCTAGTTTTAAGAACTCTGTCTCTAGAGGATTATAAATTAAATCTACTGCAGCCTTACAATTTGTTAAGATATCCTTATCTACTGGAGATCTATCCATCTTTGGATACATTCCAAGTGGAGTAGCATTTATTATTATATCTATATTAGCCATGTTTTTCAAGCTAGTATAGTCTATTATATTTACTCCACTGTAAATATCTTTTTTCTTTTTAGGGTCCCTACTGACAAAGATTATTTCTTTTATTCCATTATTATTTAGATAATGATAGACACTTTTAGATGCCCCACCACTTCCTAGTATTACTGCTATTTTATTTTTTACATCTATATCCATATTTGTTAAAAGTGCCCCAAACCCGAAATAGTCTGTATTGTGGCCTATTACTCTTTCTTCTCTGTATTCCAATGTATTTACAGCATCTATCATTTTAGCTTCAGGAGATATCTCATCTAAATATTTCATTATCTCTAGCTTATAGGGTATTGTCACATTAAATCCTTTGATTTCTAAGTTTTTTAGTTCTCCTATTTTCTCTTTTAATCCTTCATTTTTTACCTCATGAAGATTGTATTCACCCTTTATGTGGCTATTTTTAAATATTATCTTGTGGAGGATGGGTGAAAAACTGTGACTTAGATGTTCTCCTATGAGTCCATATCTATTCATAGGATCAAATCCAATATTGCTATTGCAGCTACTGCCTCTACTACTGGTATAGCTCTTGGTACTATACATGGGTCATGTCTTCCCTCTATCTCTAGATTTACATTTTTAGATTTCACTATATCAACTGTCCTCTGTGTTTTTGAAATAGATGCAGTTGGCTTAAAAGCAGCCCTAAATATGATTGGCATTCCATTTGAAATACCACCAAGTATTCCACCATTATTATTTGTACAGGTCTTGATTTTCTTATCATCATCTAAATAATACTCATCATTTGACTCGGATCCCTTCATCTTTGAAATCTCAAAGCCACTTCCAAATTCTACAGCCTTAACTGCTGGTATAGAGAAAAGTAGACTTGATAGCTTGCTTTCTATTGAGTGGAAAAAAGGTGATCCAATTCCCATGGGCGTATTTAAGACTACACACTCTACTATTCCACCTACAGAGTCTCCTTCTTCCTTTACTTGAAGTATTTTCTCTTTCATTTCCTTAGCTTTATCTTCATCTAAGACAGGAAATGCTTGACTTCTTAGTGCTTGTAGATCTTCATCTCTTGTATCTATGGGGTGGAAGCTATCATCTTCTATCTCTCCTATACTCTTTATATGGCTTCCTATAGCGATGCCTTTTTCAAGAAGTATTTGCTTGGCTATAGCGCCTGCAAATACTATCGGAGCTGTAAGTCTTCCTGAAAAATGTCCCCCTCCCCTATAATCCTGATTGCCCTTGTATTTTATATTGGCAGTTAGGTCTGCATGTCCTGGTCTCATCTTATCCTTTATATGGGAGTAGTCCCTTGATCTTGTATCGCTATTTCTAATGATAGCGCAAAGAGGTGTCCCTGTAGTTTTACCTTCAAAGTATCCGCTAAGTATTTCAAACTTATCCCTTTCAAGCCTTGGGGTAGAGAGTTCACTTCTACCTGGTGCTCTTCTTTTCATTTCAGCCTTGATAAAA
>JARICQ010000031.1 GCA_029264075.1 Tissierellaceae bacterium
TTTTCTGCATCGTGGATACCTATTACTTTTAGCCACTTTACCTTTTCATTTTCATCCTCTAAAAACCCATCCAATTCTTCTTTTTTTTGAATTTCTTCTATATGATATTGATTTTTATTATATTCTATATATTCTATTGATATTTTTTCAGTTCTCTCTTCCCCTACATATATTCTAGATCCAGGGGGTGTATTGATGGCTTTTGTTAAATCCTTTCGTTTTTTTCTCTTTTTCATGATGCACCTCCAATAGGTTTATTATACCCCAAAAAAGATAAAAATCTAATAATACTCTAGTTTTATATTGGACTATCCAGTTAAATTTATCTATATAGGGTATAGTTTATATAAATAGAATATGAAGGGATGATATGATGAGTGATCAATATACTTCTAAAAGGAATTTTTTTGAAAGTGGTAAGACAAGAAAATATGAATTTCGAATAGAACAACTTAAAAAATTAAAAAATAGTATAAAAGAGTATGAAGATGATATAATTAAAGCTATGAAGATAGATTTGGGAAAACCTACATTTGAAGCTTTTACTTCTGAAATAGGAATACTATATGAGGAGCTAAATATAGCTATCAAAAATCTTAGTTCATGGATGAAGAAAAAATCAGTGTCAACGCCAATCTTTCTTTTCCCATCTAAGAGCTATATACTTCCTGAACCTAAGGGAGTAGTTTTTATAATTAGCCCCTGGAATTATCCATTCCAGCTTGCTATATCACCACTTATTGGCGCTATAGCTGCTGGCAATTGTGCCCTTGTCAAGCCTTCAAATCAATCAAAGGCAACAGAAGAGATAATCTTTAAGCTAATATCTGAGACCTTTGATGACAATTATATCAGTGTCTTAAGGGGACCTGGATCAAAAGTAGTTGAGCCTCTTATAGATAATTATAATTTTGATCATATCTTCTTTACTGGTAGTGTGGGTGTAGGTAAAAAAATATTAAAACATTCTGCAAAACATCTCACACCTACTACGCTAGAGCTTGGTGGCAAGTCTCCTAGTATAGTATTTAAGGATGCTGACTTGGAGGAAGCAGCAAAGAAAATAACATGGGCCAAATACTACAACTTGGGACAGACATGTGTGGCTCCCGATTATCTATTAGTCCATGAAGATGTAAAAGAGGAGCTAATTGAAAAAATTAAGAAATATATTGTCTTCTATCACGGAGAGGATCCAGTAAAAAGTGAAAATCTCGGGAAACTCATCAATGAAAAGAGATTTGATAGACTCTTGGAAATCATGAAAGGTGATATCATATATGGTGGAAAGTCAATCCGTGAAAAGCTATTTATATATCCAACCATCATAGACAATGTGGGCTTAGATGATCCAATAATGAGTGAGGAAATCTTTGGCCCAATACTTCCTATAATAAGTTTTAAGGATAAGGAGGAAATAATAAGTATAGTAAGAAAAAATAAATATCCACTTGCCCTTTACTTGTTCACAGAAGATAGGGCTATAGAAGACTATATACTCCAAAACATTCAATTTGGAGGCGGATGTATAAACGACGCAATATCTCATCTAGTGAACCCAAAGCTTCCATTTGGAGGAATTGGAACTAGTGGTAAGGGACAGTATCATGCAAAATATAGCTTCGATACATTTTCTCATATGAAGAGTATTTTTAAATCTGGTAAGATTTTTCAAACTAATTTAAAATACCCACCATATACAGATCTAAAACTTAAGCTTGCAAGGTTTTTTATGAAATAAAAAAAGGTAATATTATCTTAGATGAACTCCTAAAATAATATTACCTTTTTATCTCTATATTTTTATATTTTTATGCAACTTTTTCTTTTGCAACTTGTTTGTTTAATTTCAATGACAATCTTGTGCCTTCTTTTTTAACCAATATATAAGATAAGCTGCCTGATAGTATATCTGATATAGGATAGGATAACCAAACTCCCATAGCACCTAAGTTGAATGTTTTTACTAGCACAATAGATAATGGAATCATTATTATAAGTTGCCTAACAAGGGATATCATTATAGATTTTGTAGCCCTACCCTGTGCTTGGAAATAAAATATAGACACATAATATACGCTAATCATAGGAAATGCCGATATCATTATCCTAAATGCACGAGCTGACTCATATATAATAGCCTTATCCTTTACAAATATACTCATTAGCTGAGGTGCAAATATGATACCAACAGCCCACATTATTACAGATGTGATGAATGAGTACTTTCTAGTTTCTGCCATCACAGATTTTATTCTCTTATAGTTTTTAGCCCCCATGTTATAGGCTGCTATTGGCTGCATTGCTGATGCTATTCCAAACATGGTTATAAAAAGGAACATGTAAACTTTTGATATTACACCAAGAACTATTATTCCACTTTCTCCTACATTCTTTGCAAGGAGATTATTAAGTACTGCCATTACAATTCCGTCTTCTGCTTCTATGATAAATGCTGATAGCCCAACTAATAAAATCGGCATTATAAATTTAAAGTCAATTTCAAATCCTTTAGGAATGTTATTTGTTTTTCTTATCTTATTATAGCAATAGTATGCATATGCAAATCCTATGAACTGAGAAATTGCTGTCGCTATAGCTGCACCTTTGACTCCCATTTTTAAATAAACTACAAGTACTATATCTAGTAATATATTAAATATAGCTCCTATACTGGTAGTTGTGATTGAAACTCTACTATTTCCAAAAGCTATCATTGTCTTAGCTATGAATATAGTAAGACTTAAAAATGTTGATCCAAATATAATTATGCTTAAATATTCATCTGCATATTTAAGTATTTCTCCACTTGCACCT
>JARICQ010000057.1 GCA_029264075.1 Tissierellaceae bacterium
GAGATTAGATTAGAGATGACATCTATAGCTATTACAGAAAATCCATATTTTGAGATGTCTAGGCTTGGTGTAAATAGAAAAGACACAAATTATACCATAGATGATATAAGGGATCTGAAAAAAATATATCCAGATGATGAGATTTATTTTATTATTGGGGCAGATATATTAGACCAGATAGAAAGATGGAAAGACTTTTACAAGCTGACTAGGATGTGTAAATTTATTTTATTTAATAGATGGGGAATAGATCAAGATTGGATAAATAAAAAAATCGAAGAACTTGAACTCCTATACGACTTTAAAATTGAAAAGCTAGAGTCACCAATCTTAGAAATATCTTCTACCGCCATCAGAAATAGAAGAAGAGAGGGACTTAGTATAAAATATATGCTTCCACAAACAGTTGAGGATTATATAACAAAATATGGTATATATTTGGAAGATAAGATATGAATAAAAAACATATGGAAAAAATAATAGATGATATTGGTAAAAGAAGATTTGAACACTCTCTAAGAGTAAGAGACACGGCCTTAAAACTTGCAGAAATAAATGGAGTAGACTCTCAAAAGGCAGAAATAGCAGCCCTATATCACGATTGTGCTAAAATAGAAGACAAGGAAGTTCTCTTAGAAAAGTCTAAAGAATTTGATTTGATCCTAGATGATTATATGTTGGAAAATCACGAATTAATACATGCACATCTCGGAGCTAGGATGGCAGAAAAAAGCTATGGGATAAAAGATCGGGACATTTTAAATGCCATAAAATATCATACAACAGGAAGAGATGCTATGAGCCTGCTTGAAAAAGTAATTTATATGGCAGACTATATTGAGCCCAAAAGAAACTTTCCAGGCGTAGAAGAAGTTCGGGAGCTGGCTTTTAAAGATATAGACAAGGCCCTTTTTATGGCTCTAAGCAAAACGATTGTATCGCTAGTAGATAATGGGCAACTAATACAGATAGAAACAGTAATAGCAAGAAATGATTTTATTTTAAGACAAGGGAGATGAAAATTTGGATATAGATAAAAAATTATCACTAATAGTTAACGCATGTGAAGATAAGAATGGTATAGATACTAAAGTTTTAAAGATAGATAAACTAACTTCAATTGCAGACTACTTTGTAATAGTGAGTGGAAATTCATCCAATCAAGTAATGGCAATAGCAGATGCAGTAGAAGATAAGGTCTTAGGGGAAGAGGAAGTTGACTTTGAAAAAGAGGGTCACAAGAGTGGAAGATGGATATTATTAGATTTCAATGATATCATAGTCCATGTATTCCACAAGGAGCAAAGAGAATTCTATGACTTAGAAAGACTTTGGTCTGATGGAGAAGAAATAAAGATAAATTAAAGGAGGCTAACTTAATTATGGGAAAAGAATTTTTAAGTACAGATAAGGCACCTACTGCTGTAGGAGCTTATTCACAAGGAGTAAAGGCAAATGCTGGAGAGATAATATTTGTATCTGGACAACTCCCAATGGATGCGAAAAGCGGGGAATTGTTTGAAGGAGATATAGCAAAAGAAACTAAAATGTCTTTAAAAAATATCGAAGAAGTTGTAAAAGCTGGCGGAGCAACTAAAGAAGATATAGTTAAGGTTAATCTATATGTTAAAGATATGGAAGACTTTGGTATAATCAACCAAGCATATGCTGAATTCTTTGGTGAACACAAGCCGGCAAGAGCTTTAGTAGAAGTTGCAAGACTTCCAAAAGATGTAAATATTGAAATTGAAGCAATAGCAATCAAATAATATAAAAAATTCTAGAAATCTAGTAGAAAAAATCCTAGGTATCTAGGATTTTTTTATTTTGCAGAAAGATATTTTGTTTTAAGTTTAATATATTTGATTTCTAGATAAAGACTTAATACGTCGTCTTCTAATTCTCTTTTTTCTATTGTGTAGAACAATGCATCTGAGGATGAATAGAATAGCAATTAAGATTAAATACCATCTGCTTAAGATCTTGCTGAAAAGTGAAGCCTTCCTTACAGCATATATATCCATAGCAGCAACTAGATCAGACTTTGCTAGGACTTTGCCATCTAGCCTATACTCTACATGTCCTATTACTTCACCTCTTGGTAGAGGAGCCTTCAATCCTTCCTTTAAAACTACTTTTTCTTCTATCTTGCTTATATCATCTGGCTTAACCATAGCGAAAGAAGCAGATTTAGTAATTCCAGGAACCATCGATGTTACTCCGTTTTTTATTTCGAAGTTATCGATAAATTTACCTGCAAAAGAAACTTGGCTTCTTTTAAAATTATCTAAGCCGTAATTTAAGAGCTTATGGGTATCTGAATAGATACTGTTTCTGTCAGCCTTAAGGGATACAACTATAAATCTTTGACCATCTCTTTCCAAGGAAGTTACAAGGCAGTATTGGGCTGCATTTGTATATCCTGATTTCACACCATTTACTCCTTCATACTTAATAGGAACAGATTCACCATCTACCAATATTTTTTGATCTGAATACAGAATTCTATTAGATGAATTTAAATGCCTAGCTTCAGATTTCTTGTTTGTAATCGGAATAGTTCCTGTATGGTTTTTAGCTATACTTTTAAAGATTTCATTATCCATTGCATACTTTCCTATAAGAGCGAGATCATAAGCTGTAGTTAGATGTTCTTCATCTGGAAGGCCATCTGGATTTTTAAAATTAGTGTTGATTGCACCTAGAGAATGAGCTTTTTCATTCATTAGCTTGACAAAAGAATCCACATCTCCAGATATGTGCTTTGCTATTGCTATAGCTGCATCATTTGCAGACTCAATTAGCAGGGCATCCAAAAGTTGGGCTAGAGTTAGCTCTTCACCTGGTTCAAGAGCTATATGACTACCATCAGCCCTATCTACTATTTCCTGGTCAATAGTTACAATATCTTCTAAATTTCCATTTTCAATTGCAAGTATACCTGTCATTATCTTTGTAGTACTGGCAGGAAAGAGCTTTTTATGTGGATTTTTTTCATATAAGATTTCCAGACTATCATAGTCCACCAATACAGCACCTTCACCAAACAGTTCAAGCTGACCTACTGTTTCTATTTCCTCAATTTCCTCTGCAACTGAAAATGAATATGTACTTAAAACTAGAGCCCATATCAAGATGCAAGTAACAAATTTTTTCAAGTAATCCACCATCCTTATTATGCTAAATATTGTAAGTAGATTCATTATACCAAAAAAACATTAAAAGTTTAAGGAAATTTTCAAAAAAAGAAGGAGAAAAGGCTTTCAATGTAGAATTATATATAAGCAGAAAATAAAAGGAGGTTTTAGATATGTATAGCTTTACAAAAAGAGAGCAAATAGTTATACTTGTAATTGCATTCCTAGTCATCTCAATATTTGGGTATAAATTAATCCTAGCAGATAAAATCAATGAAATTAAAAGCCCGAAAATATTAGAGATAGAAAACAAACTAGATGAAACTGAAGCTTTAATGGCTGCAGTAGATAGTGAAACGGCAGAAGAAGATTATATTATAATGGTCCACATAAGTGGACAAGTTAACAATCCAGGATTGCTAGAACTTAAAAATGGTGATAGAATAAATGATGCAGCAGAGCTTGCTGGAGGATTGAAAGAGGAAGCTGATATTGATAGAATAAACCTAGCAAGAAAAGTTCAAGATGAAGAAAAAATATATATACCCAAAATAGGAGAAAACTTAGAAGCTATAGAAACTATGGAATCAACTAACAATTTATTTTCGGATGCTAGCTTAGAGTCGATAACAAGCTCGGGAAATAGCAGTGGAAAGATAAATATAAATACATGTACAAAAGAATCACTGATTACCCTGCCTGGTATTGGAGAAGTTACGGCAGGAAAAATAATAGCTTACAGGGAAGAAAGTAAATTTCAAGAGATTGAAGATATAGTAAAAGTATCAGGAATAGGCGATAAAAAATTTGCTGCAATAAAAGATTTAATATCTGTAAAATAGGAGGAAATGCAATGACAAAAAGATTAACAGAGTTGTCAAAGACTTCAGGATGAGCGGGTAAAATCGGACCCGATATATTGACGCAGGTCTTGCGTCAACTACCAAAGATGAAAGATGAAAGATTAATAGTAGGCCTTGAGACATCTGATGATGCAGCAGTTTATAAAATAAATGAAGAACTAGCAATGATTCAAACACTAGATTTTTTTACACCCGTAGTAGACGATCCCTTTACCTTTGGACAAATAGCAGCTACAAACTCCCTATCAGATGTATATGCAATGGGTGGAGATCCTAAGCTTGCTATGAATATAGTCTGCTTTCCAAATTGTCTCAGCCCAGATGTCTTAGCTGAAATATTAAAGGGTGGGGCAGACAAGGTAAAAGAAGCAGGAGCAGTAGTAGTTGGTGGGCATACAGTAGAAGATGAGGAGCCCAAATACGGCCTATCAGTATCAGGATTTATTCATCCAGACAAGGTCCTTACAAATAGCAATGCCAAAGTAGGAGATCTATTGATAATTACAAAGCCACTAGGGCTGGGTATAATAAATACTGCCATAAAAGGAGAATTAGCTGACAAGGATGCTTATGATATAGCTGTAAAGCTAATGACTACTCTAAATAAGTATGGAAAAGAGGCTATAGATAAGGTAGGAGGAGTGAGTAGTTTAACTGATGTTACCGGATTTGGACTTGTAGGGCATGGAGTAGAAATGGCCAAGGGTAGTGGAGTCACTATAAAAATAGACCACAAAAAACTCCCAATAATACCACAAGCACTTGAATATGCAAGTATGGGACTAGTTCCTGCAGGCGCCTATGCAAATAGAGAGCATACAGCCGATGATATATATATAGATAAGAAAGTTCCAAAAGACGTTGAAGACGTATTGTTTGACCCACAGACCTCAGGAGGGCTGCTAATATCAGTAAAAGAATCCAAAGCTAGAGAACTTTTAGAAGCTTTGAAAGATACTCCAACAGAGTCTGCAATAATTGGATATGTAGTAGAGAGAGAAGACAAGTACCTAATAGTAGAATAAATAAGAGGAGTGGTCCTATGGCAGAAAAAAATCTATTTTCTTTAATTCCCAAGGTAGATGAAATACTTGAAAAAGATGAAATAATAGAGCTACTAAATAATATACCTAGGAAAATAGTTTTAGATAGCATCAGAAGTGAAATTGAAAATCTCAGAGAACAAATCAAAGCAGGTAAAATGAAGCAAGAAGATATATGCCTAGCAAATGATATAATACACCTTAAGGTCATAGAAAGGGCTAGGGAAAAATATAGCTTCAACTTGAAAAGAGTAGTGAATGGTACAGGAATAGTTATACACACAAATCTAGGTAGATCTCTTATCAACAAGGAAATAATGGAAAATGTATCAGAGATAGCTACCAATTATTCCAACCTAGAATACAATCTAGAGACAGGAAAAAGAGGCTCAAGATATAGCCATCTAGAAGATATAATATCTGAAATAACAGGAGCAGAAGCCGCAATGGTAGTAAATAACAATGCAGCAGCTGTTATTTTAGTTTTAAGCACTATAGCTAAAGAAAAAGAAATAATAGTTTCCAGGGGAGAACTCATAGAGATTGGTGGAGCATTTAGGATACCCGATGTAATGAGACAGAGTGGTGCAAGCCTAGTAGAGGTAGGTACTACAAATAAAACACATCTATGGGACTATGAAGATGCCATAAATGAAGAAACAGGAGCTTTTTTTAAAGTCCACACAAGCAATTACCGAATAATGGGATTCTCATCCAATGTAGACTCATCCGAACTACATTCATTGAAAGAAAAATACAATATTCCCCTAATAGAAGATCTAGGAAGTGGTGTACTGATAGATCTTTCTAAGTATGGAATAGAATATGAACCTACAGTCCAAGACTCTATTAAAAGTGGTGTAGATATAGTTACCTTTAGTGGTGACAAGCTTTTAGGAGGACCACAGGTAGGAATTATAGTAGGTAAGGCTGAATATATTGAAAAAATGAAGAAAAATCCATTTACCAGAGCTTTTAGGGTAGATAAGTTTACAATATCTGCACTTGAAGCTACACTTAGATACTACTCAGATAAGGGAGTAGCTGAAAAAGAGATACCTACCTTACAGATGCTAACTATTCCAATAGAAAAACTGGAAGAAAAGGCAAGCAAACTGGAAAAAATGTTAGCCGATAAAATAGATGAAGGAAAAGTTAAGATAGAAATAAAGGATGATTATTCAGAAGTAGGAGGAGGCTCACTTCCACTAGAAAAACTACCCACAAAATGCCTTGTCTTTACTCTGGAAGAAAGCACTCAAAAGTTTGAAAGTTATTTAAGGAAGTTTAAAACTCCAATTATCGCTAGGCTCTATAGGGAACAACTTTATCTTGATGTGAGGACCATCAGAGAAGATGAATTTTCTATAGTTGTAGATGGAATTGTTTTTGCAATCAATAATCTTAAAGGAGCAAATTAAATGAAACATGTAATCATTGGAACAGCAGGACATATAGACCACGGAAAGACAAGCCTTATAAGGGCAATTACTGGAAGAAATACAGATAGATTAAAAGAAGAACAAAAAAGAGGAATATCCATAGAACTTGGATTTACCTACTTTGATCTTCCATCAGGTCAAAGAGCAGGTATAATAGATGTTCCAGGCCATGAAAGATTTATTAAAAATATGTTGGCTGGAGTCATGGGGATAGATATAGTTATACTTGTTGTAGCTGCAGATGAATCAATGATGCCCCAGACAAGAGAACATCTATCCATACTCAATATGCTCGGGATCGAAAAGGGCTTTGTAGTGCTTACCAAGTCTGACTTGGTAGAAGAAGATTGGATAGATATGGTAGAAGAAGAAGTAAGGGAAGAAATCAAGGGAACTTTTTTAGAAGATGCAAGGATACTGAGAGCATCATCAGCTACAAAGGAAGGTATAAGTGAAATAATATCATTGATAGATGAATATACAGAGGGATTGGAAGATAAAAACATAGA
>JARICQ010000064.1 GCA_029264075.1 Tissierellaceae bacterium
AAAGACAAGGTAACTGAATAATCGGATGTTGGCGGTGTAAGACCTACTAATCCTAGCAGATTTGCCACTGCCAAAAATAATGCTAAGGTTAAAATGTAGGGACCAAATCTCTTTAGATTGTTTTGCCCCATATTAGATACAACCAAATTATCGACTGCCTCTACCAAGATTTCTACCACATTTAGGAAGGTTGAAGGTACTTCATCTGGTTTAGCTTTCTTAATCTTGTTGTTTACAACAATTGCAAATATAGATAGTAGGATAACTACTAGAAATGTGTTTACTATACTATCAGGTATGAATATTTCATTTCCAGCAATTTCAATCAATATCTCCAAATATATCACTCCTTTCGCTGTTTTATGTGCTATATTTTTGTTTATTGTTTCCTAAATGCAATTTATAATTAATTTTAATTAATTATCACTTTTAGTTTTTCGTAAAGTTTTTATCAAGTATATTTGAAGAGAGTATTACAAATTTAACAGAGAATAATCCCCCTATAGTTGATATCAAATTTAAGTAATCTGCCTTTGCCCCTACTAGTAATACTACAAAATATATTATATATCTAGCAAAATAGTGTGCTATAGTATAGCTTGTAGCTCTATTCGGTGGCATCTTTATAGCTTTTGATATAGTGTTCTCTAAAAGTTTAAAGTTTACTATACTTATAAGTGATCCAAATATAAGTCCCATAGCAATAGGCCTTGGATCTTTAAATACAAAAGCAAATATTCCAACAATTAACAAAACCAGTACAATCGTCCTTCTTGCTATTTTAAATACTAGTTTATTGTTCAAACTATCACTTCCTCTTACTGGTCCCAGTTAATTTAAATATATTTAAAAACCCAGCAGCTGCCCCTACAATAATAAGTATAATTGCAAAAACCCCGTTGGTTCCTAGCTTTTTATCTATGAAGTTACCCAACCATACCCCCAAAAGAATTGGAGTGATAATTGAAATCCCAATTTGAGATATAAGCGCTAAATTTTTAAGTACATCTCGATTATCTTTTTTGCTCATCTCTATATCTCCTTTAGGATTTAAATTAAAATATATTCCTTCTTCCTTCAATAGTATAACACATTTATCATATGAATTTCCAGAATACATATGAAATTATATAAAATTTTGCCAGATAATGCAAGTACTTTATCTTGATATAGCGAAATTAGACAAATAAATAACAATAATCTTATTGTCAGGAAATCTTGATAATTCTTTTCTATTTTATCTATATCCTAAAGTTTATATATAAACTTGGGGATAGTAGCCTGTCTTTAGATCTCCTTGACAAAGCAACCATCCCCTAGATTGTTTATATTTCCATCTTGATTAAATTATCTGCTAAAATCAACTCTGCTTCCGTTGCTGCTTGAACTTCTTCTACTGTGTACTCTGGGTTTATTTCCGTTAATGTAAGTCCCTTATCTGTGACTTTCATCACTCCCATTTCAGTAACTATCATATCTACTTCTCCAGCAGCTGTAAGTGGAAGATTGCATTCTTTCAGTATCTTGTGGTTTCCCTTAACCGTGTGCTCCATAGCTATGATTACTTTTTTAGCTCCTGTTACAAGATCCATAGCACCGCCCATTCCAGGTACCATTTTACCAGGTATCATCCAGTTTGCAAGGTCACCATTTTCTGCCACTTGAAGTGCTCCAAGTACTGTCACATCAACATGGCCTCCCCTGATAATTTCAAAGCTTGTTGCACTATCAAAGAATACTCCACCTGGAAGTATAGTCACACATTGGCCTCCTGCATTCACTACTCTTGGGTCTTCCTTGCCATCAAGAGGTGCAGGTCCAAGACCTATAAATCCATTCTCAGATTGGAAGAATACATTTATTCCCTCTGGTACATAATTTGCAACCATGGTAGGCATTCCAATTCCTAGGTTTACTAGGTCTCCTTCTTGGAGTTCCTTTGCTACTCTTTTAGCTATAAACTCTTTAATTTGATCCCTATCCATTATTAGCACCTCCATCTACAATGTAATCTACAAAAATCCCTGGAGTTACTACGTCATTTGCATCAAGTTCTCCTATTTCTACCACATTTTCAGCCTCAACTATAGTCACTTCTGCAGCTGGTGCCATTAAGTGGTTAAAGTTTCTAGTAGCTCCATAGTAGACTATATTTCCGTATTTATCTACTCTTTCTCCTGCTATAAGTGCTATATCTGCCCTTAGTGGCAGCTCAAGTAAATATTCTATTCCGTCTATTTCCATCTTTTCTTTTCCTTCTTCTACTACCGTCCCTACTCCTGTTGGAGTTAAAAATCCTCCAAGTCCAGCTCCCCCACACCTTACTTGTTCTGCAAGAGTTCCCTGAGGCACCAATATCACTTCCATATCTCCTGAATTCATTTGAATCCCTGTTTCCTTATTTGTTCCTACATGTGATGCTATAAGTTTTTTTATCTGCTTGTTTACTACTAGTTTTCCTACACCAATATCTACAAATCCTGAGTCATTGCATATAAGAGTTAAATCTTTAACCCCGCTCTCAACCAGTGCATCTATAAGCTTGTGCGGTGAACCACATCCTAGGAAACCTCCAACCATTATAGTCATTCCATCTTTTATATGTGAAATAGATTCATCTATAGATATAACTTTATTCACTATAAAACCTCCTTTAATCTCTCTTAACTACCATAGCAGTTCCTTGTCCTCCACCTATACAAAGTGTTGCAAGTCCTGCCTTGCTATCTCTTTTTTCCATCTCATGAAGAAGTGTCACTAATATTCTTGCTCCTGATGCTCCTATTGGATGACCTAGGGCTATTGCTCCTCCATTTACATTGACTATATCTGTATCAAATTTCAAGTCTTTAATTACTGAAAGAGCTTGTGCTGCGAATGCTTCGTTTCCTTCTATTAGGTCCAAGTCTTCTACTGTCATATTTGCTTTTTTAAGTGCTTTTTGACTTGCTGGTATTGGTCCTGTTCCCATTATTCTTGGGTCTACTCCTGCTGAAGCATATGAGATTATTGTAGCTAGTGGTTTGAGTCCAAGTTCTTCTGCTTTTTCTTTTGACATAACAACTAGAGCTGCTGCACCATCATTTATTCCCGATGCGCTTCCCGCTGTTACTGTACCGTCTTTTTTGAAGGCTGGTCTAAGTTTTCCCAAAGCCTCAACTGTCGCACCAAATCTTGGGAATTCATCTGTATCTACTATGATTGGATCTTTTCTCCTTTGAGCTACTTCTACTGGAGCTATTTCATCTTTAAATCTTCCCGTTGTAATAGCTTTTTCTGCCCTATTTTGACTTTCCGTTGCCAATTCATCTTGTTCTAATCTTGATAGCCCGTAATCTTCAACTATGTTTTCTGCTGTATTTCCCATGTGATAGTCGTTGAATACATCCCACAGACCATCTTTTAGCATATAGTCTTCCACTACTCCGTCTCCCATTCTCTGTCCCCATCTATTGTTCTTAAGTAGATATGGAGCTTGAGACATATTCTCTGTTCCACCTGCAATTACAATATCGCTATCTCCGCACATAATAGCTTGAGCTGCTAGAGTTACTGTCTTAAGACCTGATCCACATACCTTGTTGACTGTATAGCTAGGTACTTCTACAGGTATGCCTGAATGTACAGCTACTTGACGAGCTACGTTTTGGCCTAGTCCTGCTTGAAGAACATTTCCAAATATAAGTTCATCTACCTTATTTGGATCTAAGTTTACTCTTTTCATCGCTTCTTTAACAGCTACAACTCCTAAATCTACTGCGCTTACATCTTTAAATACTCCACCATATGATCCTATAGGTGTCCTAACAGCCGATACTATCACTACTTCTCTCATCTTATTACCTCCTATTTTTTTGGAATTCTGCTAAATATATAAATTGAAATTGTATCCTTAGATAAAAGTTAAAGCTTCAAATTCTCTTCAATCACATCTACTATTCTCTCACTTGCATTTCCATCACCATATGGATTTACTGCATGTGCCATTTTTTCGTATTCAGCTTGGTCAGATAGAAGTGTATCAAGTTCCTTGTAGAGTTTTTCATAGCTTGTCCCCACTAATTTTGCCGTACCAGATTCTATACCCTCTGGCCTTTCTGTCTCTTCCCTCACCACTAGCACTGGTTTTCCTAGGGTTGGAGCTTCTTCCTGAAGGCCTCCTGAATCTGTAACTACCAGATGAACCTTTGCCATCAGGTTTGTAAATGGTTCGTAGTCTAAGGGTTCTATTATATGAATCCTATCATTTTTTCCAAGTATGGTCTTGGCAATATCCCTTACCTTTGGATTTAGATGTATTGGAAATACTAGTTCCACGTCTTCATATTTTTCTACTATATCCCTTACAGCAGTAAATATATTTTTCATAGGCTCTCCTATGTTTTCCCTCCTATGAGAAGTAAGTAATATCACTCTTTTTTTATTGTAGTCGAGTTGATTTAGTTTTTCTAGTTCAAATGTATAATCCTCTTTCACCGAATATTTCAAGGCATCTATTACAGTATTGCCAGTTATAAATATCTTTGAATCTGAGTAATCTTCCCTCAGAAGATTTTGTCTATTTCTCTCTGTAGGTGCAAAGTGGAAATCTGTAAGTATTCCCGTTAATTTTCTATTTGCTTCCTCTGGATAGGGCGAGTATAGATTGCCACTCCTAAGTCCTGCTTCCACATGACCGATCTTAGTCTTTTGATAAAAAGCTGCAAGAGCTCCTGAAAATACAGTTGTAGTATCTCCTTGTACAAGGAGCACATCTGGTTTTTCTTTTTCTATTACCTCTTCAAGGCCAAGTAAGGCCCTAGTAGTTATTTCCGTTAAAGTTTGTCCCTTTGAAAATATATTTAAATCATAGTCTGGAGATATCTCAAACAAGTTTAAAACTTGATCAAGCATCTCCCTATGCTGGGCCGTAATACAAACCACACTCTCTATACCCTTTCTCTTTTCCAATTCCTTTACTATGGGAGCCATCTTAATACCCTCAGGCCTAGTTCCAAACACAGTCATTACCTTAATTTCAATCACTCCTTTATCTTTTTTCAAAAAATCCCAATCTTATAGCGACCAAGACTGATATCACTAGCATTACTAGGGCTAGGTATATGGCCTGCCTATTGTTTGCTCTTGCAATTAGTATTGCAAATATACCAAATACCGCCGACATCCCATATAGGATTAGGACAGATTTTCTTTGAGAAAATCCTTTGTTAAGTAGTCTATGGTGTAGATGCCCCTTATCTCCTGCTGATACTGATTGGCCGTTTAAAAGCCGTCTAAATATAGCAAATG
>JARICQ010000073.1 GCA_029264075.1 Tissierellaceae bacterium
GAGAGGTCAAACATAAATTTCCTCCCTTTGATGTAGAAAAACACTTCGATAAACTTTGCGATTTAGAGCAAGAATTAAAAGAAAAAAGATACATTAAAAGTTTGGAGCATAGGTTTATAATTTTAGGGAAAAATATAAAATGATTCTAGGATATTAATTAAGGGACAAATATTATACTTAGATAGGTTGAATTCATCGAAATTATCGAGTAGTTGAATTTATTTTAAAGTATAAGTTGTCCCTGGCCCCTCACCTATCTTTTTAACTATATTTTTATCTACAAGCTTATTAATAATTCTGAGTGTTTTTGACTTGCTAAATCCCGACTTTTCGTCTAACTCTCCTCTAGATAATTCTACTTTATCCAATAAAATATTGTAAATTACAACTTCATCTTCTGATAAATTCGATTCATCTATTTCTATAACTGGCAAAACTATTCTTATATTATTTTCAGTAATTTCAAATTTTGGTTTAGAAACACTTTGCCTATATTCATCTATTATTCTCATTACACCAGTTCCAAATTGTTCTATAAAATTCAATCTATAGAAGACTCCTGCTATAATAGGATTTCTTAATATAGATAAATTCCCACTTAAATATTCTTCTTTTGATATCCCAGCTGGTAATCCTCCTGGTGAGCTTATTTCTATTCTATCTGTATACATAGCAATTTGTATATGAGTTTTAATATCCCATACTCTATGAACTATTGCATTAGCTAGTGATTCTCTAAATCCTTCTCTAGGAATTAATTCTTTCTTTATGCGATTATACCCTTCAATTTCTTCATACTGATAATATCTTTCAAATATTTCTATAGTCTTTTCATACTGATAGATTAATGAGCTATTACTTAATGTTTTTCTATATAAAATTTGGTTGATATCTTTTCCGAATCTAACTATGTCAATACCTGAAAAGTCGATATTATTTTCATCCGCTAACAACTCGCCAGCAATATTATAATATCCATCTTTATCATATAAATTTAAAGTTTTCAATATATCTAAACTTAGACTATTTATTCCCACTATATTTTTAAGCTTTAACTCTAATGTCTCAAAGCTTAAGTTTTGATTTGATGATTTCTTTTCTTCATAATCTTTATTTATCCCTTCCATTACCAATCTATTTAACTCTAACCTATCTACTTCTAAGGTTGAAGTATTTGATCTTCTATAGGCTTTACCCTTATAGTAATACGGTGTATTTTTTCCTTTAAATATATTCAAAATTATAATTTGTCTTCCATCTAAATCTTTGGTTTCCAATTTATAATTAGGTACTGGATCTAAGGTGTCATTTATCATGCTCTCAATCTTTAAAGTTTCTTTATCTGTAGTATCTAATCCTATTAAATCTCCGTCATCATTAATTCCAAATATTATCTTACCATCATTATAATTAGAAAATGCACTTACTGTTTTTAAAAATGTTTTTGCTATCTTCTCTTTAAACTCCAAATCATATTTTTCTCGTTTAAACATACTTTCACCTCTCTATATCTTTATTTATATTTTATCATCACTTTCATTTTTTTGCAACGATAACCATATCGATTCATTTATCGATTCAAATAAGTGCGTTTATCACCTTATCGCTTCACAACGATTGGATCGATAGACTTGTCTTAAAATATATTTTGTAATATCGATTAGCATTTTTATAAAAAAATTTCAAAAGAGAAGTTAGTTAATGAATTAAAGGGATAGAAAATTTTATATAAGAGGCATCCAAGGTTCATATGAATACCAAAGAAATGGTAGAAGTCAGTAAAACAAATATTATTAAGACCAAAAACAGAAAAGAAGTGATTATATGACTGATACTTTTTATATAAGGCAGCTGAGATCTCTCAGCCGCCCTTTTTCAAAACATTATATGCATAAATGCAGATCCAATTATTATTGCGAAAATTGTTCTTTGGAAGAATACTACTACTAGCTCCCATAGCTTTAATGGAAGTTTAGCAGACATCATAACAACGACTGTTTCAGCAAAGAAAATTATCTGAACAATTGATACTGCTACTACCAAGAATCTAGCTCCTTCAGATATCAATGCTAGATTACTCTGAATCATCAGTACAGGTAAAAACATCTCTGCTATACCTATTGGAAAACTCGGTGCAATCAACTCTGCATTAGGTACTCTTAACAAATTGAGCAGTGGAACAAAGGCCCTACCAGCAATATCAAAGACAGGAGTTGTCTCTGCAATGATCAGTGCTGATACTCCTATAGCACACAAGAGGGACAGTACCTTTGGAATAACTTCAAAGCCCTCTTTTACGCTTATAAACATTTCACCTGCTAGAGGCTTAGCAGTCAGAGCCTTCTTTGACGCTCTTTCTATACCGCTTTTTACAACTCCAGTTTCATTTTTTCCTAGATCTATGTCCTCTTTTGTCTGGACTCTTCCATCAACATATACATCTTTTTTTCTAGTAAATGGAGGTATCCTTGCAATTATAGCACTTACCATAAGAGTCATGACCAAAGATACAAAATATACAGGAATGAATTTTTCAGAAAGACCAGCTGTGTCAATAACCATATAGGCAAAGCCAACACTTACAGCACTAAAGCCCGTAACGACTAAAACTGCCTCTCTTTCAGTATAGACTCCCTGCCTATAGAGTCTGTTGGTAATCAAAACTCCCATAGAAGATGAACTTACAAAGGAAGCTAGGGCATTTACTGCTGCTCTTCCTGGTACCTTCCAAATAGGTCTCATCAAAGGTTCCATCATTGAACCTATAAAATCTATAAGCCCATAGTTAAGTAGAAATGGCATAGTCAATGCTCCTACAACTATAATCCAAAATACTGCAACTGCTATAGCAGGTACAACAGTACCACCTGTAGCTGATCCTACTATGATCTCTGGCATACTAATAGAAGTAGTGAAATCTAATGAATAGGCAAGAGCATAGAAGCCCCCTAATAAATACATAAAAGGATGAAAAACTGAATCCCCATCAAAGTAATCATGAATCTTTCCACTCTTAGCCACATATCTACCATAAAAGCTAACTATGCCAGTCGCTAAGATAATGAGGGTCACTCCCCATAGGCCAACTATACCAGTCCACTCCATCAGACCACTATAGATAATACCAAAAACCATATCAGTCTCTCCGTTGATAGTGACCGGTATAAAAAATATAAGTATAGCGATAAAGGAAAAAAAGAGGGATTTTAACAATCCCTTTGTATGATCAGCCTTTGATAGTGAAAATGAATCAAGAACTTTTAAGTCATTTAAATCCAAATTTTGTTCTTTAATCTCTGAAGAATTTAAGATACCCTTAAACTCTTCACTTTCATTTTTACCCCTAACATCGCTAACCATTATTTTTCACCTTTTCCATCTGCTTCATTCTTTTTTTGTAGGGCTAATATTGATAAAAACTCAAAAACTACATTAGCTGCAAGTAGAGATGTAATCTCAGCAACATCATAGTTTGGAGCAACCTCTACCATGTCCATTCCGACAAAATTGATATCTTTTAGGCCACGAACAAAAGTTAATCCTTCTAAAGATGTATAACCTCCTACTTCTGGCGTTCCTGTTGCAGGTGCATATGCTGGGTCGAAAAAGTCAATATCTATTGTTAAAAATGCCTTATTATCTCCTACACGCTCTTTGATTTCTTCTATTACCTTTGGAATTCCCATCTCTCTTACTTCATGAGTTGGTATAGTTCTAAGTCCTAGTTCCTTGGCTAGCTTGAACTCTCCAGCATCATATAGGGAACCTCTCATACCAATTTGTATGGATGTATGTGGATCAATCAATCCTTCTTCTATCGCTCTTCTAAAAGGTGTACCGTGGTTATATTTTTCTCCAAATACTTCATCATTGATATCTGCGTGAGAATCAAAATGAATAAGTGAAACAGGTCCGTGCTTTTTAGCAACTGCTCTCAATTCTCCAAGTGTAATAGAATGGTCTCCACCTAAAGCTATAGGAATTGCTCCTTCATTAACAATGCTTGCAGTAAACTCCTCTATAGCATCATAGGTTGGTAGAATATATCCCGGAACAACATTTACATCTCCCATGTCTGCTCCCTTTAAGTAGTCCAGAATATTTACCTCGTGAATTGGGTGGTTAGTCTTCATCATTACTGAAATATTTCTGATACCTTGAGGACCAAAACGAGCACCTGTACGATAGGATGAAGCAGTATCAAATGGTACTCCATAAATAGCAAAATCTAATCCTTCTGCACTCTTTGTTCTTTCCATCCTCATAAAATTACCTGTATTTACAAATCTTGGTGAAGCAAAAGCCGTATCTGGTTGCTTAACATTTTTTTCTGACATAGTAATCCCTCCTAGTTATTTTAATATCTATCTAACACCTAATAGTAGCAATTATCGTGCCAGGAGTTTGAATCTCTCAAATGGCTTTAAACAGGCATTGTAGATTTTAAGAGGGGATTTTTTTCCACTATCTGGGATTATTGTTGGTTTTAGATATATTATTTCTTGAGAAATGGGTATTTACAGGGCCTAGACTAGTGGATTTTTTTCCACTGCCAAAGATATATAGATTAAAACTCTAAATCAATACCCATTTTCTTTGCCTTTTTGCGAATAGTACTGGTATCTAGACCTGTTAGTTTCCCCATCTCTTTTATATCCTTAGATTCCTTCATATAATCTTTGAGCAATACTTTTTCAAAAAGAGCTAGATCTTCTTTAAATGATTTCTTTTCACCTAAAGAAACTAGGGAAGCGTCTCCGTATAAGGCTTCTTGTAAGGATCTCTCATCAATCGTCATACTATCAGAACTAACTGCAGCCCTTTCTATTATGTTTTCAAGCTCACGAACATTTCCGGGCCAATCATAAGATAGGAGTAGCTTGATTCCGCTTGGCGATATTTCTTGGTTTAAATTATACTCTTCATTTACTTTTTTTAAAAAAAGCTTACTAAGAGGAATTATATCCTCTTTTCTCTTTTTTAATGGTGGAAGCTCTATGGGGATTACATTCAATCTATAATACAAGTCTGCCCTAAATTTTCCTTCAGCTACCAGGTTTTTTAAATCTTGATTTGTAGCAGCTATTATCCTGGTGTCTACTTTGATTTCCTCGTTAGAGCCCACCCTTTGTATGGTTTTTTCTTGCAAGACGTGAAGTAGCTTGACTTGAAGATTTAGTTGAAGTTCTCCTATTTCGTCTAAAAACAAGGTCCCATTATTAGATATTTCTATAAGACCCTTCCTACCTCCCTTTCTAGCATCTGTAAAGGACCCTTCTTCATAGCCGAACAATTCCGTTTCAATCAGGTTTTCAGGCAGGGAAGCACAATTTATCCTTACAAAAGGTCCTTCTTTGCGGGGACTGCTTTGATGAATGTACTTGCTTAGGACCCCTTTACCTACACCAGTTTCTCCCAGTATAAGTATGGTCGAATCAAAGTTTGCAATCCTCCGAGCCTTGGTTTTGATCTCCTTCATCTCATTACTTTTAAATACAAATTCATCTTCCTCCTCTATCCCTCTAGATTGGATGGCTAGTTCTTTTAATAGAAAGTCATATTCTTTTTTTATTGCATCTAGTTCTCTTTGAGTTCGATCTATCCTAGAAATATCCATACACTGGGTCAAAACAAATCTAATCTTATAATTGGAGTCGAAAATAGGTGTAGAATTAGAAAAAATAAGCCTTCCATTTACCCATTGGTTAGTTGAGACTTGCTCGCCTTTTTCCAGGGCTTCGATACCTACAGCCCTAGAAAATATACCTTCCTTGACCAAGTCTCTCATATCTTTATCTACTACCTCAATATCTTCATTTCCATCTATTATGCGACAAGC
>JARICQ010000075.1 GCA_029264075.1 Tissierellaceae bacterium
ATAATGCCACAACTCCAATAATAGGTGCGGCTATCAATACATATTCCATTTACACTTCCTCCTTATATTAGATTGCTGCTAAAACTACAGCTGATATCATGAAGACAACAGCTGATGCGATTGTCAACCTCTTTAATATCTCACCCTTACTCTTACCTCTTGATTTACCCCACATAGAGTCGCCAGCATTCCCTCCGCCGATAGCTCCTATTCCTTGCTCGCTACCCTCTTGAAGGACTACAGATAAAATCAAGCTTATGCTTGATATAAGAATTAAAATCGAAAAAAACATAGACATAACTACACCTCCCAAAATATAAAATCTATTAATTATACTCTCTTTCTTAGCACTACTAATTTTAACACACAAAGAGCATAAAATCAATAGAATAGATATTTATCTATTACTTTTATGCTCTTATATATCTTTATTTAATTAATGGTCTTACTCTTTACTTATTTTTCAGGTTGTAAAAAGTTTCTTTTCCTCTATATACTGCATTTTCACCTAGCATATCTTCGATTCTAAGAAGCTGATTGTATTTTGCAACCCTGTCTGTCCTTGATGGAGCTCCAGTCTTTATTTGCCCAGCATTTGTAGCTACTGCAAGGTCAGCTATAGTCGTATCTTCAGTTTCTCCTGATCTGTGTGATATTACTGCTGTATATCCATTGCTTTTAGCCATTTCTATAGTATTTAATGTTTCTGTAAGTGTACCTATCTGATTCAATTTGACTAGTATGGAGTTTGTTATGCCTTTTTCTATACCCTTTGAAAGTCTTTCTGTATTGGTTACAAATAGGTCATCTCCAACTAATTGGATCTTCTCTCCAAGTCTTTCAGTTAGCATTTTCCAACCATCCCAGTCGTCCTCTGCAAGGCCATCTTCTATAGATATAATAGGATATTTATCTACCATATCTTCATAGTAGTCTATCATCTCTTCTACACTTAAAACTCGTCCTTCTGCCTTTAAATTGTACTTGTTTTCTTTTTCATCATATATTTCAGTAGCTGCAACATCAAGGGCTAGCATTACTTCTTCTCCTGCTTTGTATCCAGCTTTTTCTATTGCTTCTACTATTGTCTTAAGAGCTTCTTCGTTGCTAGTTAGGTTTGGAGCAAAGCCACCTTCATCTCCTACTGAAGTGTTTAATCCTTTTTCCTTTAAAACTTTTTTAAGATTGTGGAATATTTCTGTACCCATCCTTAGACCTTCTTTGAAAGTTTTAGCTCCCAATGGCACTATCATAAACTCTTGAATGTCTACATTGTTATCTGCATGTTCTCCACCATTTAAAATATTTATCATAGGAAGTGGAAGTACATTTGCATTTATTCCACCTATATATTGATATAGGGGCATGCCTATTTCTTCTGCAGCTGCTCTAGCTACTGCTATGGATACACCAAGTATTGCATTTGCACCAAATTTAGCTTTATTTGGTGTTCCGTCTAACTCTATCATCAAATTGTCTATATATGCTTGGTCAAAGACATCTAAGCCTATGATCTCTTCAGCTAGTATGGTGTTGACATTGTCAACTGCCTTTAAGACCCCTTTGCCCATGTATCTAGCCTTGTCATCGTCTCTGAGTTCAACAGCTTCAAAAGCTCCAGTAGAGGCTCCAGAAGGAACCAAATATCTGCCAACTGAATCATTTTCAGTCCAGACCTCCACTTCAACTGTTGGGTTTCCCCTTGAGTCAAGTACTTCTCTTGCATATATATCTGTAATCATACTCATCTAATCATCATCCTTTCAAATTTTAAATTAATTAAATCTATTTAAAAATATCTATTTAACAATCAAACTCCTACCAGTCATCTCTTCTGGTTTATCTAAATTCATTATATGCAGAAGGGTTGGAGCTAGATCTGCAAGTTTTCCTTCTCTTAGTTCTCCTTTTCCTCCCACAAATATAAGTGGTACCTTGTTTGATGTATGTGAAGTAACTACGCTATCATCAGATTTGTCCCTAAGCCTCTCAGAATTTCCATGATCTGAAGTGACTAGTGCCTTACCGCCCTTTTTAAGCAAAAGCTCCACTACTTCTCCTAGACACTGGTCTACAGTTTCTATAGCCTTTACAGTTGCTGGTATAGAGCCTGTGTGACCTACCATATCTGGATTTGCAAAGTTTAATACTATCAAATCATACTTGTCCATATTCAGTCTATTTAGTATTTCATCTTTTAATTCTAGTGCACTCATTTCTGGTTGCAGGTCATATGTTGCTACCTTTGGTGATGGTATAAGGACCCTGTCTTCATTTTTATAAGGTTCTTCTATTCCGCCGTTGAAGAAGAAGGTAACATGTGCATATTTTTCTGTTTCTGCAGCCCTTAGTTGATTTAAGCCAAGTTCACTTATATATTCTCCTAGAGTATTTTTTGGGGAGGTATTTCTATAGGCTATTTCAATATTTTTAATCGTCTTATCATATTCGGTCATTGTGAGATAGTAGGTTTGAACTCTTTTTATTCTCTGAAACCCTTTAAAATCATCATCTACAAAGGCCCTAGTGAGCTGTCTTGCCCTATCAGGTCTGAAATTAAAAAATAATATTGAATCATCATCTTCTACACTTGCAACTGGTTCTCCATTTTCTGTGATTACTGTTGGTAGGAAGAACTCATCGGTTACACCTTCTTTATATGACTCTTCAATTGCCTCTATTGGATCTTCATTTCTCTTTCCCTCAGATAAGACCATGGCATCATAAGCCATCCTGATCCTATCCCATCTATTGTCCCTATCCATAGCATAATATCTTCCTGAAACAGTAGCTAGTTTACCCACACCAAGCTCTTTCATGGTAAGGAGCAATTCTTCTATGTCATCCTTAGCTGAATTAGGCCCTACATCCCTGCCATCCAATATTGCATGAACATATACATCGTGGAAATTTCTCATTTTCATAAGCTCTAGGAGTGCGAATAAATGAGAACTATGGCTATGAACTCCACCTGATGAAACAAGTCCCAAGAGATGAATGCTTTTCTTTTTTTCTCTTGCATTTTCTATTACATTTAAGAATTCCTGTTTCTCAAAGAACTCTTTGTCTTCTATAGCTTTTGATATCTTTGTTAATTCTTGATATATTACTCGTCCAGATCCTATATTTAAATGACCTACCTCTGAATTCCCCATCTGTCCTGGAGGAAGTCCTACAGAAAGCCCACTTGCCTCCAAGATAGTGTTAGGGTACTCTTTCATAAGTCTATCTATATTTGGTTTATTTGCCAATTTAACAGCATTTCCAGGATAATCTTCTCCTAAACCATAACCATCAAGAATTATTAACATTGTTGGTTTTTTATTCATATTATCCCCCATTTTTAAAATTAATTAAATCCATAAAATCCTCAGCCTTGAGACTTGCTCCACCAACTAAGGCTCCATCAATATCACTCTTAGCCATCAATTCTACTATATTATCTGGCTTCACACTTCCCCCATACTGTATCCTGATTTGATCGCTAGTATCTCCATAAAGCGACCAGATAGTCTTTCGAATAAAGTGTATCATATCGTTCGCTTGGTCTGAAGAAGCAGTCTTGCCAGTACCAATAGCCCAGATTGGCTCATAGGCTACTACTAAAGTTTCGATATTTTCTACATCTTCAAGTGCCTTTTCAATTTGACTCTTTACTATTTCTTTTTCCTTGCCTTTTTCCCTGTCTTCAAGACTTTCACCTACACAGAGTATTGGCTTTATATCATGTTTGATAGCAGACTTGATCTTTTTATTTACAGTCTCATCAGTCTCACAAAAGTATTGTCTTCTCTCAGAGTGACCAATGATTACATAGTCAACCCCTATCTCCTTTAGCATAATAGGTGAAACTTCACCAGTATAGGCACCACTATCTTCCCAATGCATATTCTGAGCGCCAAGCTTTATATCAGTTCCTTTTAATTTATCCTTTAGATCCTTTAAAAGAGTAAATGGAATACAAACAACTTTTTCAACATTGCTATCTAATTCCTTTGATTTAAGATCCTCTATTAAATCAAGTCCCTCTTTTATAGTATTATTCATCTTCCAGTTCCCTGCGATTATAGGAGTTCGCATCTTATTATCTCCTCCTTTTTAATATTTAAAGATTAATTTATGAGACAAGAGGCTACAATTCTAAATCGTAGACTCCTTCTCATAAATTAATCGACTTTAATTAATCTTTATTTCGAATCTATAGCTGCAATTCCAGGTAAAACCTTTCCTTCAAGTAGCTCTAAAGAAGCTCCCCCACCTGTTGATATGTGGGTCATTCTCTTTGCAAATCCTGATTTTTCAACAGCAGATGCAGAGTCTCCTCCACCAACTATGGTTGTTGCGCCTGATTCAGATAAGGCCCTAGCTATTTCATTGGTACCTTTTGAAAAGTTATCCATTTCAAATACTCCCATTGGTCCATTCCAAACTACAGTCTTAGCCTCTTTAATCTTATCAGAGAATAGCTCTATGCTTTCTTCTCCAATATCAAGGCCCATCATATCTTCTGGAATTTTGGTTGATTTTACAGTCTTAAATTCTGTATCATTTTTGAATTCCCTACCAACTACAGTATCAACAGGAAGTATCAATTCTACATTGTTTTCTTCTGCTTTTTTAAGAAGATCCTTGGCTAGGTCTATTTTATCTTCTTCTAGGAGCGAGCTTCCTATTTCATAGCCTTGTGCCTTCAAAAATGTATAGGCCATTCCGCCTCCTACAATTATTGTGTCCACTTTTGGTATTAGATTCTCTATTACCCCTATTTTATCTGATACCTTGGCTCCCCCAAGTATAGCAAGAAATGGTTTCTCAGGGTTTTCTATAGCCTTGCCCATTACTTCTATTTCTTTTTCAACCAATAGTCCTAGGGCTGAAGGGAGCTGCTGTGATACTCCTACATTTGATGCGTGAGCCCTGTGAGATGTTCCAAATGCATCATTTACAAAAACATCACCTAGGGAAGCTAGTTCTTTTCCAAAATCTTCTCCATTTTTAGTTTCTTCGCTTCTAAACCTAGTGTTTTCAAGGAGCATTATATCTCCATCTTCCATCTTGTCTACTTCTTCCTTGACCTTATCTGATACTACTTTTTCATCTCCTGGAAATAAAACTTTTTTCTTTAATAACTCAGTCAGTCTTTCTGCTACAGGCTTAAGAGAAAACTCAGCATTTGCCTCTCCCTTAGGTCTTCCAAGATGAGACATGAGAATTACCCTTGCCCCATTGTCCATCAAATAGTGAATTGTAGGAAGTGAGCTTGTAATTCTATTGTCATCACTTATTCTACCACTTCTAATCGGCACATTAAAATCACATCTGACTAGTACTTTTTTTCCTTTTACATCTATATCCTTTAATGATTTTTTATTTAACATTTCACTCATTTTTTCACCTTCTCATGGTTTTTAGTGGTTTAATTAAGTCGGGTATCTACCCGACTTAATTTTCATCTTAATTTATTCTGTAGCTACTTTTTTAGCTAGATCTAGAACTCTTTCTGAGTATCCCCACTCATTGTCATACCAAGCTACTAATTTAACCATATTGTCTATTGTCATAGTTGACAAGGCGTCAACTATTGATGATCTCTTGTCTCCTACATAATCTGAGGAAACTAGTGGTTCTTCTGAATATCCCAGTATTCCCTTCATTTCTCCTTCACTAGCTTCTTTAAAAGCTTTATTTACTTCTTCTGCTGTAACATTTTCTTCTAGTTCAAATGTTAAATCTACCAAAGATCCTGTTGGTACTGGAACCCTAATAGCGAAACCATTTAATTTTCCTTCTAATTCTGGAAGCACAAGCGCTACAGCCTTGGCTGCACCAGTAGTAGTAGGTACTATATTTTCTGCTGCCGCTCTTGCACGTCTTAGGTCCTTATGTCTCTTGTCGAGTAATTGCTGGTCTCCTGTGTATGCATGAATAGTGGTCATTAGACCTTTTTTAACTTTAAAGTTATCCAATATTACCTTTGCAACTGGAGCTAGGCAGTTGGTTGTACAAGATGCATTTGAAAGTATATTGTGTTTTTCAGCATCATAGTCTCCATCATTTACTCCCATGACTATAGTTATGTCTTCTCCCTTTGCTGGAGCTGTTACTATTACTTTTTTAGCGCCTGCTTCTATATGTTTTGAGAGCCCTTCCCTATCTCTAAAGGCACCTGTTGAATCTATTGCAAGCTCAACTCCAAGATCTTTCCAAGGTATTTCTGAAGGATCTCTATGTGCGACTACCTTGACCTTTTTTCCGTTGATTACAAATCCATCTTCTACAACTTCTATTGTTCCGTCAAATTTTCCGTAAATAGTGTCATACTTAAACATATGTGCAAGAGTATTTAAGTCACCAGATGCGTTAATTGCAACTAGATCAAATTCATCTACTCCACCCTCAAAGTATGCCCTTACTACATCTCTTCCTATCCTTCCGAAACCACTCATTCCAACTTTCATCTTCATAACAATTTCCCCCTCTTAATTTTTTCTTATTTATATAAATTGTTTAATTTGATATCTCTAGTATTTTTCTTGCTGCAAATTCATCTGTAATCAGAGTCATATCTGGCTTTAGTTTAGCTATAGACAATATAGCTTCAGCCTTGTCTTCGCTAGCTGCGACTGCTATGACTTCTTTTATCTCTTTAAATCTATCTATGGAAAGACCTACCGTATTATATTCCCATACTTCATTCCCATCTATATCAAAATAATGCCCAAAAGCCTCTGCAACTGCACCTTTTTCTAGCAGCTTGTCTACTTTTTCTTGTGGTAAGTTTCTTCTATGAGCCATAGTATCGGCCCTTCCTATACCAAAAACTAAGATATCCATCTCTTCTATAAGGTCCAATACCTCAAGATCTAATAGTTCATCGCTGTCAGGAAGCTTTAAAACAGCATCCAAAGTAAGCTTGTCTATATGGTCTGGTATGTGGAGAAGTTTGTAGTTTCCACCTATTTTTTTAGCTAATTTTGCAGCTATATTATTTGCCTGTGTCTCTACATCTTTTCCAAGCCCTCCCCTAGCAGGTATTACTAACAGGTCCTTTGCAAGCTTTCCCTCGACCATATTTTCCGCTAGATTCGCCATAGTTGTACCTCCAGTGATTCCGATGATAAAGTTATCTCTTATCTTTTTTCTTAAATACATAGAACTTACCTTAGAAAGATCATCAAGAGCTGTATTTTTTTCAACTATATTGCCTGGTAGAACTATAAGATTTTTAACCTTTAGCAATTCTTTTAACTTTTTTTCTAGTTCTGAAATGCCTTTTAAGTCGTGGATCAATTCACTTAAATCTTCAATTGCTTTTTTTCCACTCTTACTTATATACATACCCACACTTTCAACATTTAATAACTCTAATTCTTTAAGATTATTAATTTGTGTTCTTATAGTTCTTTCCTTCATCTCTAAATTTTGAGCTAAGCTTCTTCTTCCTATAGGTTGATTGTGATAGATGCTTCTTAAGATGTCATATCTAAGCTCTAAGAGCTCTATCATTTCAGGAACTATTTTTTTTTTGAAGTTTTAGTAAATCCATTCTATACCACCTTTAAAAGCTTGATTTGTATTATTGTTAGGGAAGTATGATTGGGTTTGTCTGATGTAGGGACTTTATTTGCCCTATGATTATTTTTTGTCCCACTATTTGCAAAAAAATATATATCAACTTCTCTACATATTGATTATACTACATAATACAGTTCACTTCAAGTATTAATGTAGTATAGCCTTGAAGTGAACTAGTATCTCCTCCTTCTAGAGGATGATAGGATATTTAATTCATCCCTGTATTTGGCAACTGTTCGCCTCGATATTTCGATTTCTTTTTCCTTGAGTATATCGGAGATCTTTTGATCGCTAAGTGGTTTTTTAGGGTCTTCATTTTCTAT
>JARICQ010000088.1 GCA_029264075.1 Tissierellaceae bacterium
CCCCTACTCTTTAACTATACTATAGCCTAAGTCTCAAATCCATATCAACTAGCTTTCTTTGTCTATCTTTTTTTCTGTCTTAGTCTTTTAAAATCAGATATAAACTGATCAAACTTGAAGGCATTTCCTAATTTTTGATGCTTGTAAATCTTATATTAGCTTAAGCAGAGCTTCAGCTAAGGCTTCAGCAATAATATTTCGTATACCAGATCCTAATTCATCAACCCACCCTATTTCTTTAAATAATTTAGCAATCTTAGGATTTTTAGGGTGTTGTATAGCTATGTCTATTAGTCCTTTTACTTTTAAAACTAGGATAGTCTACAGAAGCATCTCTAAAGAAAGCCCTATAGGCCTTGTTTAGATTTATTTGAGCATTGGCTAGGGCCAGTTCCTCTGCTATAGCTGTGGTGAGGAACTAGCCAGAATAGAAAACCCTAAAGCTAAATGCTTTAGGGTTAATTTCAAACTATTTCAAAAGAAGGTATCAAATCTCTATAATAATTATAATCTAGATATCCATCATGTTGCAATCTACCTAAGAGTATGAAAGGTGCTATTCCTATTTCTCTAGCATAATTAATTATATCTGTTTTAAGCGTATACTCATAATTTTCAATAAAATCATTATATTGTTTTTCTGCTATTAAATAGTTACTAGCTTCTTTATCAGCCTCATTTTCTTCACTATCTGAATCATAGCTTATATGAAATTCTTGACTTGAATGATTAATTAAGTGAGCTAACTCATGAAAGAAAGTAAACCAAAATATATCTGCTCTTTTACCCATTACACTCAAAGCTATAATCGGCTTATGATTTCTCCATATTGTCGCTCCACATATGTCTGTTCTAGGCAAGTATGGAACTAAAACAAATGCTACCCCACAGTTTGCACATAAATCCTTCACTTCATGATAAAAAACTTCTGGGTCCTCCATAGTTAGTTCTCTAAATCTTGGTATCAATTTTTCAAGTTTCTTTTTATCAAATTTTTCTAAATCTATTTCTAAGCCTTTTTTTTCAGCTTTTCTAAGCCAAGCCAAAGTTCCTAGATTGCATATTTGATTTGTTTGATTTTGTCTTCTAAAAGCTACACTATAAGAGAACTCTATACTACTTAACTCTGCAACTCCAAAAAACCTTCTAGAATTAATAACCCTTTCTTTTCTAGTTCTAGTTTTCTCTACCCAATTAAAGTCACTCATTTCCTTATATGGTATATTCTTTAATATTTCCAAGTCAGCATCCATTTTTTCCTCTTGCTCTAATCTGGCCTTTGTTAATTGATAATTAGATTCTAGGTTCATCCAAAACTGGGCACTAGGTCCTATCACCGATTCTAACTTTAAAGCTGTTTCATAAGTGATTGGGGATTTACCATTTATGATATTACTAAGATGCTTTTCAGTTATATCTAATCTAGCTGCCAATTCTTTTTGATTCATTCCTAAATATCTCATGTTTTCTCTGATAGTCTCTCCTGGAGCTATCGCTATAACGGGCATGAAATCATTATTATCTTTTTTGTTTACCATGGTAATCCGCCACCTCCTCAATTCTAACAACATCTATAGCTTCTAATTTATTTATATCTCGATCATCTTCTAATACTGGTTTAATAACAAGTCTGAAAGGGTGTACTAAATCTATGGCATACTCATCAGATCTATCACCCTTAAGCCTATGCAATCTAGCTGAAGGATTATATTGAATGTCTAACAAATTAGTTGCAGCCTGCAATTCTCCTACTCTTTGAGTTAACTTATTTCCAATATTTTTACCATATTCTTTTTGAGCTCTTCTAGGATCCTCGCATTGTTTTCTAAGTTTATTTGTTTTGTATGTTAATCTCATTATATGTTACCACCCCTCTCATTGTCAACCATTTATTAACCTATTAGGTTAATTTATTCTTTTTTCACTAAAGTATAATCTCCTGATAAGCCTTAGATAGTTTATAACACTCATCTAGTCTGACCTTATTTATTCAAGCATATAACAGATATAAAGGCTTTTCAATTTATTAAAAGTAATATATAGTTTACAATCTTACTATATCTTTTATTTTACTTTTTCTAGCTAGCAAATATAAAGAAATCCTATACAAGTTTTGACCTGTATAGGGTTTCTTATAGTGAGTATTTAATTATCCCTTTCTTCCTAAGGAGCTAGAGGCTTTCTTTGATCAAATCTTAAGGCTATAAAACTCACTAGAGGCAGAAGATATAGATAGAAGGCATAGGGCATAAAACCTATCCTGGAGACATTCATGGCAGTAGTTGGTACAAAGGCTGCCATATTCCAAGGAATAAAGGCCGAGAGGACTATGGCTGTGTTTTCTAGATCTAGGGCCAGGTCGTATTTCTCTATCCCCTTCTTTTTGTAGGCATCTGACATAAGCTGTTCTGTTAGGACTACAGCTATTGCCTGGCTACATCCTAATGCTGCTGTTAAGATACTTACTATACTAGTATAAAGGAAGAGGCCTGTATGACTTTTAGCCCTGGTAAATATAGCTTCTATGGCTTTAAGCATATCAGTTCCTTCAAATATACCTGATAGGGCACAGGA
>JARICQ010000116.1 GCA_029264075.1 Tissierellaceae bacterium
TCCAGATAAGGTCACTCCACCACCAGATTCTTCATATAAAATAATATCTTTTTTCACTTCTTCGAATAATTCTTCAGCTGTATAATATTTACCTGCTATTTCCAAAGCATCATAGGCACAAAAATCAACACATTTTCCGCAGCTTTTACACTTACTTCTATCAAACAAAACATCTCCATCCTCTGACATTGTAAGTGCTTCTTGCGGGCAAGCCTTTACACATGCACCACATTTTTTACATCTCTCTTCATATCTTATCAGCTCTTGATTATAATTTTGACTTTCTGGATTGTGACACCAAGAACAATTTAAGCCACATCCTTTAAAAAATATAGTTGTCCTAATTCCATCTCCATCATGTAGCGAAAATTTTTGAATATTTAAAACCAATGCTTTATTCACAAAGCCACGCACCTTTAATATTGTATTTAAATTGTATTCACTAAAAGCAAATACGGCTCTAATGGTATCATTATAGACATATTTAAAGTAATTGTCAATTTGTTTCTATAGATATTATAGGTAAATATAAAAAGGCAGATGATGAGCATATACCCATCTTTCTGCCTTTTTTAGGCTCTTAATTTTGCAAAAGCCATTTACAATTACTCATTTTTACTCATTATATATTCGTCCATTGCCTTAGCTGCATCTTTTCCTGCACCCATGGCGAGTATTACTGTTGCAGCGCCCGTTACAGCATCTCCACCCGCAAATATACCTTCACGAGTTGTTCTACCCTTTTCATCTGCTACTAGACATTGCCATTGGTTTACATCTAGCCCTTCAGTAGTAGAAGATATAAGTGGATTTGGTGAGGTTCCAAGAGACATGATAACAGTGTCTACTGGGAATTCAAACTCTGAGCCTTCTATAGGCATAGGTCTTCTTCTTCCTGATTCATCAGGTTCTCCAAGTTCCATTCTTATACATTTGATTCCAGATACCCATCCTTTTTCATCTCCAAGAATCTCTACTGGATTTGTTAGGAGCTCAAATATTATCCCCTCATCTATAGCATGATGCACTTCCTCTGCCCTTGCAGGAAGTTCTTCTTGGGTTCTTCTATATACAACATATACCTCTGCTCCAAGTCTTTTAGCAGTCCTGGCAGCATCCATTGCAACATTTCCTCCACCGACTACTGCTACTTTTTCTCCAACCTTGATAGGAGTATCTGAGTCCTCTCTAAAGGCCTTCATTAGATTGTTTCTAGTCAAGAACTCATTCGCTGAGAATACACCATTTAAGTTTTCTCCATCTATCCCCATAAACTTTGGAAGTCCTGCACCAGATCCAATAAATACTGCCTCAAATCCCTCTTCAAATATTTCATCTACTGTAATAGTTCTACCAACTATTACATTTGTCTCTATTTTAACTCCTAAGTCCTTTAGGTTTTCGATTTCTTTTTTAACTATGTCTTCTTTTGGAAGTCTAAACTCTGGGATACCATATACAAGTACTCCACCGGCTTCATGAAGAGCTTCAAATATAGTTACATCATATCCTTCTTTGGCAAGTTCACCTGCACATGTAACTCCTGCCGGTCCTGAACCTACTACTGCTACCTTATGCCCATTGGATTCTTTTGTAGATCCTACTTTGATATTGTTATTAATTGCCCAGTCTGCTGCAAATCTTTCAAGCTTTCCTATAGCTATAGCATCACCTTTTTTGCCTAGTATGCAGGTTTTCTCGCACTGCTCTTCCTGAGGACAAACCCTACCACATACTGCTGGAAGTGCTGAATACTGAGCTAAGATCCTTGCAGATTCTTCGAAATTTCCTTCTGCAATCTCATGAATAAATCCAGGTATATCTATAGATACAGGACATCCTGGTACACAAAATGGTTTTTTACACTGTATACATCTGCTAGCTTCCTTCATAGCTTCTTCTTCAGTATATCCCAAACATACCTCTTCAAAGTTTTTATTCCTTACATCTGGATCTTGGTTTGAAATAGGAACTCTAGTAAATCTATCTACTTTTGCCATTATTTTCCAACCTCCTCTAAGCCTATTTTGCATGCTTCATCTTTTTTTATTTCTTCATTCTTGTATTGACCTTGTCTTCTAAGTGCCTCTTCGAAGTCAACATCATGACCATCAAACTCTGGTCCATCTACACATGCAAATTTAGTCTCTCCACCTACACTAACCCTACATGCACCACACATACCAGTTCCATCTACCATGATTGGGTTAAGTGAAACTACTGTAGGTATATCGTATTTTTTTGTAGTAAGTGCTACAAACTTCATCATTATCATTGGTCCTATTGATATACAAAGGTCATATTCTTTTCCTTGATTGCCTACTAATTCATCAATATAGTCAGTAACCAATCCATGGAAACCATAAGATCCATCGTCTGTTGCAACATATAAGTTGCCAGAAACTGATTTAAGCTTATCTTCTAAGACAACTAAATCTTTTGTCTTAGCTCCCATTATTACATCAGCTTCTACCCCATGTGCATGTAGCCATTTAACCTGAGGATAAACAGGTGCTGTACCTACTCCCCCGGCTACAAATAATATTTTTTTCTTCTTTAATTCTTCGATATCTTCATTTACATATGATGATGGAACTCCAAGTGGTCCTACGAAATCTTGGAAGTATTCTCCTTCTTCATATATAGCCATCTTCTTAGTAGAGCTACCCATAGCTTGAACTACTATTTGGACAGTTCCCGCTTCTTCATCATAGTCGCAGATGGTCAAAGGTACACGCTCACCAGTTTCATCTGCAATGACAATTACAAATTGACCTGGCTTTGCTGATTTAGCTACTCTTGGTGCCAAAACATCCATTGCAAAAATATTTGGTGCAAGTATTTCTTTTTTTACTATTTTATACAATTGCACTTCCCCCTTATTATATATTTAGATTTTATGAGATTAAGTAAATTTAAAATGTGAAAACCACATCACTAAGAGTTTAACACAATGTAGGATTATATTCAATATAATAGTTAAAAATTACCCAATCTTTTTAGTTGCTGTTTTTTTCTAAAGAAAACAAGACATTTAAATGTCTTGTTTTCTTTGTATATATTATCTTTCATGCTTTTCAAATAATAAAGCTACTTTGTTAATTTGTGTGGACTATATTTAGTCTATACTTTTTATTCTCTTTAGGACAGTTTCTTTTATGTCTTTAATCTTCTTTTCAGATTTTTCTTCATTTTTATCTTTTGAGTAGATATACAACTTTATCTTTGGTTCTGTTCCTGATGGTCTAAGGGCATACCAAGATCCGTCATCTAAAAAGTATATTAGTGCATTTGTCTTTGGAAGACCTGTATCATCTAATAGATAGTCAACAGTTTTTTCTAATTTCATATCCTCTATTTCTTCTATAGCTTCTTCTCTAAAATCAACCATGATCCTACCTATTCTCTCGCTTCCATCTAGACCTTCTAGGACTATTGAGATTAGTTCTTCCTTGTAGTAGCCATACTCCTCATATATCTCCTCTAATATGTCTAGGAGTGATTTGCCTCTTTTTTTATAATATGCTGCCATCTCAGCTATCAGCATAGAAGTAATCACGGCGTCCTTGTCTCTTACATAAGTTCCGTAGACATATCCGATACTTTCCTCGTATCCAAATATAAAGGTGTTTTCACCGGTTTTATCATATCTATTTGCTTCTTCGCATATATACTTAAATCCTGTCAAAGTCTCTATAGTTTCTACATTATACTTTGCGGCTATTGCCTTGCTTAAATTACCTGTCACTATAGACTTGACTATTACCCCATCATCTGGAATATTGTTTTTTTCATCCCTTCGTGAAAGTATATAGTTGACGAGTAAGGCTCCCATTTGATTTCCATTTATAAATTTATATTCTCCATCATCTTCTTTGACCATTGCAGCAACCCTATCACAATCTGGATCAGTTGCCAGTAAGATATCTGCATCTTCCTTTTTACCCAATGCTATTGAGTATTCAAAAGCCTTCTCATCTTCTGGATTTGGATATCCAATAGTAGTGAAGTCTGGATCTGGTTTTTCTTGTTCAGGAACTACTACTATATTGTGAAAGCCCCTATCTTTTAAAATCCTTCTTACAGGAATATTACCAGTTCCATTTAAAGGTGAGTAGACTATCTTTATATCCTTATCGATGTCATTGCTAATTTTTAGATTTAAAAGTTCTTCATTATATTTCTCATCTACTTGCCTGTCAATATACTCTATGAAACCTTCCTTAATCCCTTTATCTAGATCCATGATCTTTATTTTATTGAAATCCTCTATCTTGTCAATTTCTTCCAATACTTCTTCTGCTATATCATCTAGTATCTGAGAACCCTCTTCCCAATACACCTTGTAGCCATTGTAGTCTCTTGGATTGTGGCTTGCAGTTACAACTATACCTGCCATAGTATTTAAATACCTAACAGCATATGACAGCATTGGAGCAGGTCTTATTCCATCAAACAAGTAGGCCTTTATGCCGTTTGCAGCAAGCACCCTAGCTGAAACTTCTGCAAATTCATCTGAAAAATGCCTTACATCGTAAGCTATAGCTACACCTCTGTCCATAGCTTCTTGACCTCTCTTTGCTATAGTAGCTGCCAAACCCTGACTAGCTAAAGATACTGTGTATTTGTTCATCCTGTTAGTTCCAGCACCAATCTTGCCTCTAAGTCCTGCAGTACCAAATGTAAGGTCCTTGTAAAACCTATCTTCAATTTCACTTTCATCGCTTATAGCCCTGAGCTCATCTTTAGTTTCCTTGTCAAAATAATCATTTTCTAGCCAATAGTTATAATTTTCCCTATATGCCATAATATCTCTCCCCTTCTATCTTTATTTTTTATTATATAGTGTTTTTTAAAAATTGCAAAAATTACTTATAAAATATTCATACCCTTAAAGTATCTGAATAAATCAAAATAAAGTCAAAGTTTAAATCCGATATCTAGCTGATTTCATTGTTTTTTATTTTTATCTAATCTTCATATATATCATATTCATCATCAACTTTATCCTCATCTATTATATCACCGTCCAAGTTGATTTCTACAAAATTATCACTACTATATACTATTTGGTCCGAGCCTATTGTTTTCCACTCCTTATACCTGTCTAATTCTTCGGATAGTTTTTTAAAGACAAAGCCTATAACAACTATATCATCAATATATCCTCCCATTAAAAAATCAGGAATAAGATCTATCGGGCTTACCAAATAGAGTAGTGATACTATGATCAATATTGCAGAGTTTTTCTGCAGCTCTTTATAGCTTCCATTTAATGAGTCTATCAA
>JARICQ010000143.1 GCA_029264075.1 Tissierellaceae bacterium
GTTCAAGGAGTGTAAATGTCCATCTAAGAAAAAAATTAAATCTCTATGCAAATATAAGACCCATCAAGTCATTTAAAGGTGTTGATAGTTTACATCAAGATGTAGATCTCGTGATAGTAAGGGAAAACACTGAAGATCTCTATGCAGGCATAGAACATATGGTGGGAGAAGATGCAGCAGAAAGCATAAAGATAATAACTAGAAGCGCAAGTGAAAGAATATCTAGGCATGCTTTTGAATTAGCTAGAAAAGAGTCAAGAAAAAAAGTAAGCTTGGTTCACAAGGCTAATATTATGAAGTTATCTGATGGTTTGTTTTTGAACACTGCTAGGGAAATAGCAAAAGAATATAGGGATATAGAGTTTGAGGATGTAATAGTAGATGCAATGTCTATGAAACTTGTTCAATATCCACAGGATTACGATGTGATCCTTGCTCCAAACTTATATGGAGACATATTATCTGACCTATCAGCAGGCCTTATAGGAGGCCTAGGTCTTGCTCCTGGAGGGAATCTGGGTGAGGATATTGCAGTATTTGAGCCTGTTCATGGCTCAGCTCCAGATATAATAGGAAGGGGAATCTCAAATCCTATTTCAGCTATCTTGTCAGGAGCTATGATGCTAAAACATATAGGTGAATGGGATGCTGCTATCCATATAGAAGCTGCAGTAAGGGGAGTTTTATCAGAAAAAAAAGACAAAACCATGGATTTAGGTGGAAATATTTCAACAAAAGAGTTTACAGAAATCATAATCCAATATATAATAGATAGGATGCATTAATATACTAATGTGAAAAAGTAAATATGGTTTGTAGGAGGTAAACTATGCAAAGAAAATTTAAGAAAATACTGGTTGCAAATAGGGGAGAAATTGCAATTAGAGTATTTAGGGCATGTAATGAACTTGGAATAAGAACTGTTGCTATTTACAGTGAAGAAGATAAAAACTCCCTATTTAGAACAAAAGCAGATGAATCATACCTAATAGGAAAAAATAAAGGTCCAATAGAGGCTTATTTGAGTATAGATGAAATAATTAAAATAGCAATTAAAAAAGGTGTAGATGCAATACATCCAGGATATGGATTTTTAGCTGAGAATCCAGAATTAGCGAGGAAATGTAGGGACTTAGGAATAGAATTCATAGGACCCAGCCCTGAAATGATGGATAGTCTGGGAGATAAAATTCAATCTAAAAAAGTAGCCTCTAGTGTTGGGGTAAATATAATTCCAGGAATCGATAGGGCTGTAAAGACTGAAGAAGAAGCAAAGGAGTTTGCAAACTATAGTGGATACCCAGTAATGTTAAAGGCTGCTGCTGGTGGTGGTGGTAGGGGTATGCGTATAGTTAAAAAAGAAGAGGATTTGATTGAGGCCTACTACAGTGCGAAAAATGAGGCAAGAAACGCCTTTGGGATAGAAGATGTATTTATAGAAAAATATCTTGAAAAACCAAAGCACATAGAAGTTCAAATACTTGGAGACAAGCATGGAAATATAGTTCATTTGTTTGAAAGAGACTGTTCCATACAGAGAAGGCATCAAAAGGTAATAGAGTACACGCCTGCTTTTTCTATCACTGAAGAGCAGAGGAAAAATATATGTAATGATGCAGTTAAAATAGCAAGGGCAGTAGACTATTTAAATGCTGGAACTGTTGAATTTTTACTTGACAAACATGGAAAACATTACTTTATAGAAGTGAATCCAAGGATACAGGTAGAGCACACAGTGACAGAGATGGTTACTGGTATAGACATAGTACAGAGTCAAATCCTAATAGCTGAGGGACACAGCCTAGACTCAGAAGAGATAGGAATCAAGAGCCAAGATCATATAAAGGTAAATGGATACTCTATTCAATGTAGGGTGACTACAGAGGATCCAATAAATAATTTTGCACCTGATACTGGAATTATAGATATATATAGGACTGGCTCAGGCTTTGGAATCAGGCTTGATGGAGGCAATGGATTTACTGGAGGAAATATTAGCCCCTACTATGATAGTCTTCTTGTAAAGGTAACTTCTTGGTCTAGGAGCTTTGATGATGCTAATAAAAAGGTGATTAGAGCCTTGAGAGAGCTTAAAATAAGAGGCGTAAAGACTAATGTAGCCTTTTTAATCAATGTCTTAAACCACCAGGAGTTTAAAGATGGGAAGTGTGATACTGGATTTATAAATCACAATGAGGAACTATTTAATATAAGGGCTAAAAAAGATGTAGAACTTAAGATATTAAATTATATAGGAGAAAAAGTTGTCAATGAAACTATGGGAAATAAACCTGAGTTTGATTTTCCAAGAGCACCAAAAGTTGAAAGACCTAGTCTACAAAGAGGAAGCAAGCAGATTTTAGATGAAAAGGGACCAGAAGGCCTTGTGGATTGGATAAAAAAACAAAATGCACTTCTCATAACAGATACTACTCTAAGAGATGCCCACCAGTCCCTTATGGCTACTAGGATGAGGACAACAGATATGCTAAGGATTTCAAAGGCGATTTCTGTCCTAGGAAATGATCTTTTTTCTCTTGAAATGTGGGGAGGAGCAACATTTGATGTTGCATATAGGTTTTTAAAGGAGTCTCCTTGGGATAGATTGGATCTACTAAGGAAAAAAATACCAAACATACTCTTTCAAATGCTCCTTAGAGGTTCAAATGCTGTCGGGTATAGGAACTATCCAGACAATGTAATAAGGGAATTTGTAAGGGAGTCTGCCAACAAGGGCATAGATATATTTAGAATATTTGACTCCTTAAACTGGCTAGATGGCATGAAAATAGCAACTGAAGAAGTCTTAAAATCAGGTAAAATTGCAGAGACCTGTATTTGTTATACTGGAGATATATTAAATAAAAAGAAAGATAAATATACACTTGATTACTATATAAAGACAGCAAAGGAAATAGAAAGGACCGGAGCTCATATACTTGGAATCAAGGACATGAGCTCCCTATTGAAACCAGAGGCAGCCTTTCAACTAATCACTGAACTTAAAAAAGAAATAAATATTCCAATCCACCTCCATACCCACGATACAAGTGGAAATGGAATAGCAACCCTTCTTATGGCTACCCATGCTGGTGTAGATATAGTGGATGCAGCCTTTAACAGTATGTCAGGGCTTACAAGCCAACCAGCATTAAACTCTGTAGTTGCAGCACTTGAGCATACAGACAGGTCTACAGGACTCGACATAGACAATCTGCAGACTATCTCAGACTACTGGGATACTATAAGGCCAATATATTCACAATTTGAATCAGAACTCAAATCAGGTACTGCTGAAATATACAAGTACGAGATACCTGGAGGCCAGTATTCAAACCTAAAGCCACAAGTAGAAAGTTTTGGACTAGGCCATAGATTTAATGAGGTAAAGGCCATGTATAAAAATGTAAATGAGATGCTAGGAGATATAGTCAAGGTAACACCTACATCTAAGGTGGTAGGAGATCTTGCTATCTTCATGGTTCAAAATGATTTAAGGCCAGAAAACATCTATGAAAAAGCTTCAGATATGGCCTTTCCAGATAGTACAGTTTCATACTTCAAGGGAATGATGGGTCAACCTATGGGTGGTTTTCCAGAAAGGCTTCGAAATCTAGTATTAAGAGGAGAAAAACCAATCACTTGCAGGCCTGGAGAGCTTTTAGAAGATGAAGACTTTGGCCAGATAGAAAGTTACCTAATAGAAAAACACAATATAATGCCAAAGAGTGAAGATCTATTATCATATTCAATATATCCTAAAGTATTTGAAGACTATCTGAGCTATATAGAAGAACAGGGCGATCTAAGTAGGATGACTAGTGATATATTTTTCTATGGCTTAAGAGAAGGTGAAATTGGGGAAGTTGAAATTGAAGAAGGTAAAATCCTTGTAATCAAATTGATAGAAATAGGTCGAATAGATAGCACAGGCCATAGGACACTTTATTTCGAAGTAAATGACAGCAGAAGATCAATAAAGATACTTGACAAGGCTAGCAATGTAAAGATAGAAGGTATAGAAAAGCAGATAGCAGATCCAGATAACAAGCTTGAAATTGGTGCAAATATTCCTGGGACGGTTGCTAAACTATTGGTTGAAGCTGGAGAAGAAGTAGATGAAAATCAAGCAGTTGCAGTCATAGAAGCAATGAAAATGGAAACCCAAATAACATCATCTATCAAGGGGAAAATAGCCTCTATAAGTGTTAAAGAAGGAGATATAGTAGAAGCGGGAGAGCTTTTGATGATCTTAGAATAAAAAAATATAAAGATTAATAGATAATACAAAGTAGAGAATGAAATGGTGGATACTGTTTATTCTCTACTTTTGTTATGAAATTAGCTGAAAAGTGGTATGATATAAGATATAAAGCTAAAAGTGGTATAATATAAGATGAAAGGTGATGGATATGAATATCGACTTTGAGAGTATAAAGCTTAGATTTGAAGAGTTAGCAAATACAATATACAATGATAATGACAAGGTAAAAGAACTAATAAGTTCAGTCAAAGAAATGGTCAAGGAAAACAAGGAGCTAGCTGGTATAGTAGATGACTTAAGAGCAATGATAGGACTCTTGATAGACTCATTAAATGGAAGCTATAAAGAGCTGCAGAAAAACTCTGCAATATTGATCATAGTATCACTACTCTATTTGGTAAGCCCGATAGATCTTATTCCTGATTTTTTAATGGGAGGATATA
>JARICQ010000148.1 GCA_029264075.1 Tissierellaceae bacterium
GTTCCCACAGCTCTTTCGTTTTCATCAGACATCACATTTGTCGAAATCCTTTTAAAATCATCTTCAGTTTTAACAAAAATAGTAGATTTATCTCCTAGATCTGCTAAAATCTCATCTACAACTCCAAATCTCCCCTCTATACTCCTTCCTTCACTATCGAGCAAGGTTCCATCACCTTGGGTTAAGGTGCCATAAGAGTTGTTGATATATTTCATCTTTAATTTAATGTTTTTTTCAACCTGTTCTTTTAAATGTTCATTTTTGATATCATTCATATATTTTGTACTGTTTGAAAAGCCTAACAAAGCAACAATCATGCTAGCTAATAAAGCTAACATTCCTGCATATCCTATTAGTTTTACCTTATTAATTTTCATGAGTTTCTACCTCCATCTTGGTATTTGTAATCCTTTATTTATATGCTATGTCTTTAAGCCTCAAACTCATCACCTAGAGATATAAATACTTTCTTGAAAGCAAGCCATGCAAAACATGCTATAGCCGCTATTGTACCAAGCCTTCCACCTATACCTGGATATGCACTGCTAGCTAGTATAAAGAGTATCCCAGTCATTAGGGATATTACTGCCATCTCTAAAGGATTTAAAGCATTCTCAAGAGAAATCATTCCAGCATAAGAAGAACATGCCGCCGCCGTTGCCAGGACACCACCCATTAGTGGAAAGAAATAGGGAAGCATCAGTCCAGCCACCAGGGTTATGATGGCCGAGGCAATGACTGCTCCTCTCTTTAGTATATGAGACACTATATAAGTAGCTATACCTGCAATTACTGATATTGTTAAAATAAGTATTTCTTCCATGTAAGCCCTCCTAAGTAAAAATTCTTAATATGGTCTTTGTAATTATTGTAGACAGCGCTGCTGTAGTTCCACCTTTTCCACCAATACCTGCATAAATTTCCACAGTAGTTAAGAGGATTAAAGCCACTATTAAACTACCTAGTGCCGCTGCTGCCAATGATGGTATGACTGCCAAGGAGCTCATCCCAACAAAGGATGATGTATAAGTTACACCTGCCAAATCATTTGGAAGAAAGGTTGCAGCCATTACCCCTACTAGACCATTGGCAATGATTGGTCCGTATCCCATCTTGTGATTTATAAACCATGTTAAAGTAACACCTATAAATGAACATACGAGTATAGATATTTTTTTCTTGTTAATTTTTGCCTTGTCGTCTCTGTCTATTACCTTTTTAAAATGATCTACTAGACTTATTGCAAATAAAAACCCAAGAATTATTAAAACTTCTGTCTTGTAGAAGCTTCTGTCATTGATTATTGCTGAAACAATCAAGCCCCCACCAGTCGCAATAAAAGCTATCAAACCAAGTAATCGTCTAAAGTTTTCATACGATAATTTTTTCTTCACTTTACCGCTACCAAAAATTTAAAGACCCTAAACTGAATTTTTTATAGAATCTTTAGCTCTTGGTAACTTCACCCCCCCTTTTTATTTATTTTCAAACATTTTATTGATAAGTAAACATCTACTCTATATACATTCAGTTTAATTTATATTCATATAAAAAGCAAGACTGACTTGTATTTACTGGTTAAAAATAAGATATTCAAATCAATATAAAAAACACCTCCAAGCAGATAATTAATTCTCTGCTTGGAGGTATCTATTAGAGTAAATCTATTCCACCTTTAAATTCAAACTGTTTCTTATTTCTATTAAAGATATAGTTAATAAATTCTAGCTATTCTTCAGTTACTGTTTCATAGGTCCAGTTCATTATACCACCCAGGTCATGAACATCCGTATAGCCCATCTCAATCATTTTTTTAGCAGCGGCCTTGCTCCTACTCCCACTTCTACAATAGACTAGGATTTTTTCATCTTTATCTGGCAATTTACTCTCTGCCAAGTTTTCAATTTCGTAGTCTGGAATCAATAGGGCCCCTTCTATATGCTCTTCTTCATACTCTTCTGGGGTTCTAACATCTACGAGCTTATGCTCTTCTGTATCAATAATTTCCTTTGCTTCTTCTGCAGTGATTTTATTATACTTTGTTTCTTCTGACCTAGTTTGTGTGCATCCACTAATTAATAGCATTGTTGCTAATAAGGCAGTTAATATTCTTTTCATCCTCTATATCCTCCATTAAAAAACTAATCTAATCTCATTCCCACACCATATATTTCATCTTCTTTTCTTATTGCAAGGTATTTATACGTTTTTCCGTCTTCGACCCTCTTTTTTATTGGCGTTGTTGCAAAGCTAGCACCTTCTTTTAATCTACTAAATACTGGATCTACATCATATATATTAAATCCTATAGTTTCTGGCTCATTGCAATAGACAATCTCACCCTTGCTATCAGTTACATAAGCTGATGTTAAATTTAGGTTTTTGCTGAGTTCAACTAGTCTTTCATTAGTTACTTCTACTTCATCAGCCAAGATATTGCTATCAACAAGCATCTTGATTTCAAGAGCCTTGTCCTGCAAGAGATTAGAGAGTTCCATTACACTTCTTTCTATCTCTAGTATATCATCTGTAGAGCCCATTTGCTGTGTTATTGTGGCACTTGACTCTTGACTTATAGCTGCATTTTCCTGAGTAACTGCAACAAGGTTTTCAAGTAGCGCTTCAATATTATTTACACCATCATTTATACTGCTTCCTGATTCATTTAATTTTAAAGCTGAGGTTGATGCACTGTTTGTTAACTCTCCTGTTTGATTGAATATATCCTCTATCTTAATTGCTTCTTTATACTGATTCTGTGAAGCCTCCATGATCCTCTCAATACTATCATTCGACTCTGCAACACTAGCTAGGAGATCTTGAGATTCCCTATCTATACTCTCTACTAGATCTGCTGTCTCATCTGATAGCTTTTGTATTTCACTAGCTACAACCGCAAAACCCCTGCCTCCTTCTCCTGCTCTTGCTGCTTCAATACTAGCATTTAAGGAAAGGAGATTTGTCTGATTAGCTATTTCTCTTACACCCTTTGCCTCTCCTATGATATTGGCAACATTTCTATTTGTAATTTCCATTACCTCTTTGATCTCAATCATAAACTCTTGAGTAGACTCTGCTAACTTTCTAAATTCAGTAATTGACTCTATACCTGTATCTTTTTGGTCTTGTATATCCTTTATTCCAAGCTCTACTTCCTTTGATTCTATATCATTCTCCCTTACGATTGCTCCAAGATCAGATATATGACTGTATATTTGTTGGGTGTCTTGAGCTTGGGCAGTGGATCCTAGAGCTATTTCTTCAATCGAATTGTTTATTCCATCCAAGCTTTTAATAAGCTCACTGTTTTTTTCTTCGAGGAGACCAGATGTGCTTTTCAACTTATCTACTATCTCCAATACTACATTTGATAGGGATCTATTGTTTTCTCTTAATTGGAGCTCCTTGTCTCGATCTTCAAGCACCTTGGTATTTTTGTTAAATACAAAGCTGATGTATACTTGTCCTAGTCCCATCAATACTAATATTACCAAACCGAGATTGCTACTGAGACCTACTTTAGATGTTAGGATATAAACCACCAATATAATAAAGTAAATTAGCACATTAAATAAGGCAAGTCTCTTTTGGTCATTTTTTTTCAATATTAATTCCTCCTAAATTTTAAGTTTTATATTTTATTGTATCATTGTTTTCTACTGGTTTCTCATCTGTTCATCATACATGTTCTTATAGAAGCCATCTTTAAGGATTAGGGATTCGTGATTTCCTCTTTCTATTATCCTACCCTTGTGAAGAACGATAATCTTGTCGACATCCTTTATGGTAGAAAGCCTGTGGGCTATTATAAAGGTTGTACGGTCCTGCTTTAATTTTTCTACACCCTTTTGAATCAACTTCTCAGTATCAGTATCAATATTTGATGTGGCCTCGTCTAAAATTAATATTTTTGGGTTTCTAATGTAGGCTCTTGCAAAGGAGATTAATTGTTTTTCACCTTGGCTAAGATTATTTCCCTTTTCAAATATTCTTTGATCTATTCCCCTTCTTACAAGGGCTTGTCCACCAACATCTATAAGAGCTCTTTTAATATCTTCATCAGTGTATTCTATATTATCTAGTCTAATATTGTCTCTTATATCGGTTTCAAAAATAAAGGCATCCTGAAGAACTACTGCCATCTGCTCTCTAAGTGAGTTTCTATTGATATCTTTTATATTTTTACCATCTATATATACATTTCCAAGTCTGGGACTATAGAAGTTTAGGAGCAAATTTATTATTGTACTCTTTCCACTACCAGTTGAACCTACAAATGCTATAGTTTCACCGCTTTTCACTTGAAAATCTATGCCCCTTAAGACATCTTCTTCATCATAGGCAAAATAGATATCTTCAAATTTCACATCACCTCTGACATCTTTAAGTTCACCTTCAAGCTTTTCTATTTTTTCAAGATTCAAAAGGTCAAATATATGTGTAGCTGAAGCATATGACTGCTCTAGTTCTCCAAACCTTGTAACTACAGTACTTATATTGTTAAATATTTTGGTCACATAATCAATGGTTATATACATGCTTCCAATAGTCACTGCGTAGATCCCAGTTATCCTGCCAACACCAAAGTATAGAAGAACTATGACAGTAGCTAGGTAACCAACTATATCAATAGCCCTATAGCCACCATAACTTCTGACCTTGGTCATCTCTAAATTAGTCTGAAATATTTTTTCATTTATGGTGTCGAACTCATCTTTTATGTGATTCTCCTTGTTAAAGGCTTTGATTATTTCCATATTCTGTATATTTTCATTTATACTTGAGTTTACATCACTTATATAGACTCGATTTAGGGTTGTATATTTCCTAGTTTTATTTCTTAAGTCATTGAATATTATATATATTATCGGCAAGAGTACCAATAACATTAGCCCTGCAAGAAAGTTTGTTAGAAGAATCATCCCAAAAAGGCTGACTATCATTATAGTTGAAGTTGTCATGTCGGCCAGTATCAAGCGAAACATCATCTTCAATTTATTTGTATCATTTGTAATCCTAGATACTATGCTTCCCGCAGGCAAACTGTCAAAATAAGATATTGGAAGTTCAGTTACATGCCCATAAACATCTTTTTGCACACTAAAGGCAATTTGATTTGCTGCCCTTTCAAAAGATACCAGCGCCAGGTTTGAAAACAAACCACTAAGAAGATATACAAGTAAATAAATCATAAGCAGCAGTCCAATAGCTAAAAATCCCTCTCTTTCTAAGTCTAGCCTTATATAATTGTTCAAGATAAATCCAATAATCAAGGGGCCTATGATCTCCATAGCTGTACGAACTAGAGACAAGACCAAACCACTTAACAAGGATTTCTTTTCATCTTTTGCATAGCCTATTAATTTTTCTTTTGCTATTTTATTTTTTCTATTATTCTTCATCGAATTGACTCCTTGCTGACTGATTTTTATACTGTTTATAGTACCATTTTTCTTTTTTTATTAGTTGCTCATGGCTTCCTCTTTCTACGATTTCTCCCTTGTCCAAGACTATTATCTCATCAAGGTCTTGGACTTGACTTATTCTATGGCTTGAAATTATCATAGTCTTCTTTTCTAAATTATTCTTTATATTAGCCATGATATTTTTTTCTGTTCTTCCATCAAGAGCACTCATAGCATCATCTAGTATTAGGATATC
>JARICQ010000154.1 GCA_029264075.1 Tissierellaceae bacterium
TCCAAATATGACTCTATTAATTCTACACTTTCTTTAATTTCCATTATTTTCCTCCTCTTAAATTGTACTTTCTCTACAGATTATATCATCGAAATTTGGAAAAATAAAATAGATATATTTTATATAAATATATTCATTATAGACATATCTTATTTGATTTTTTATTTTAGGAAAATTAAAGAAGGTGATAGGATATTTCTAGACAATCTCTTAAGGGAGCTTTTTTGTATTTAATCGAATAAAATATATGGATAAGCTCTACTGAATTAAAGAATCATAAAGAATTAGGTTAAAGTAATCTGTAATATTTCCGATAATAATGAGTAATAGTGTATATAAAAAAAGTTATTTAAAGTGAAATGGAATTTAAACTATAGGAAAGAGTGATAGAATGATGGAAAATTTTAATAAGTGTTCAGATACTGACTTTTTAACAAGATTATATAACAGATCATATAGTTTAGGATTTATAGATAAGCTTATTAAAGAAAATATAGAGTTTTCAGTTTTTTATATTGATTTAAATAAATTCAAGATGGTAAATGATTTGTATGGACACGATGTAGGAGATATTGTACTTGAAGAAGTTGGTAAGAGGTTTAAATCTTTAGAAAAGCTAGACCTATTTTTTGCACGATTCGGTGGAGATGAATTTATCGGAATATATCAAAGTGTCGATGAAAATAAAATAAATAGGATAGCACAAGATATAGATAGAGTATTAGAAGACCATATAATAATAAGTGAAAGTGAGTTTACTATATCAGCTAGCGTGGGAGTTGCTAGATACCCTTTTGACTCTGATAATGCAGATGATCTGTTGAAACTTTCAGATATGGCTATGTATAAGGCCAAAGAATCTGGTTCTAATAGTCAGCTCCTAATCTCTGCTGAATTAAATAAAAAGTTATCATCTAGAAGAGAAATTGAAAAACTTTTAAAAGATATAGATATTGAAAAGGACTTATTCTTAGAATACCAACCTATTTTCGACCTTAAAACAGCTAAATTAACTTCTATGGAGGCCTTAGTTAGGTGGAAGCACAAAACAGAGGGTATAATTTATCCCGACGATTTTATCTATATTTCAGAAGAGATAGATATGATAAAAGATATAACTAGATGGGTTTTTATAAAAGCCTTAAAACAAATAAAAGTATGGAATGAAAAATACGACACAAACTATAAAATATCTCTCAATGTGTCAGATTGTTGTATACATAATAAGATATTTTTTGACAATGTAAACTATATGCTAGAAACCTTCAAAGTAAAAGCAGAGTGGGTATCAATAGAATTAACAGAGCTAAGCCTATCTGTATCACCTGAATATATGAAAAAACTTTTATGCTCTATAAATGAATTAGGAATAGATATACATCTTGATAATTTTGGAACATATCCTATACTTATTTCCGATTTAAAAAAATTCAAAATCAAAGAAATCAAGATAGATAAAGAATTTATAGATAAATTAGATAATGAAGATAATACTTGTGTGTTGAATTCTATGATATTATTAGCCCATGGACTGGGTATAAAAACAATAGCCAAAGGAGTAGAAAAAATAGAAGAATATGAAAGTTTGAAGAAATTACATTGTGATAAAATTCAAGGTTTTTATATAGAAAAACCTATGTCTGGAGAAGATTTTGAAAAAAAGTATTTTCTTAATAGAGCTAAATAACTGCTGGCAATATAAACGATATTTCAAATAAGTTTTTCAATACAAATTTTATTAATAATGGTAGCTATAGATAAAAAACTCTTTTTCAAGTGTCCCATCTATAGCTACCATTATATTTATTCATCTTTCTATTTACTTGTATTTCCAAATCCCTTGTAGAGCAAATTTACAATGCTTTCAGGATCTATACCCTCTATAGACTTATCACTTGCACACATTTGCATTGTGTAACTATAGTTTATTGATCCTATGAGGGTAGAAGACGCCAATTGAGTATCTAAATCGCTTAAAAATTCTCCCGATTTCACACCTTCTATAAAGATATTTTCTAAAAGATCATAGACTTTTTTCTTTTTCTCTAGTATCTTCCAGCCTACATCTTCAGAAATAGCAGTACGGTCAATCATAGCACTCTCTACAAGATCTAGATTATCCTTCATAAAGCTTGCATGATAAGCTGTGAAGGAGATTAATTTATCTCTAGACTTGTGTTCTTTGTTTATTTCTATTTCCATACTTTCATAGTAGGAAGTCAAAAGATAGATCAGAGTTTCTTCAAATAAATTTATCTTGCTATCAAAATATTCATAGATTGTACTCTTTCCCATTTGAGCTTCTTTTGCTATATCGGCCATTTTTGTCTTGTGAAAATTATTTTTGCCAAATGTCTTGATGGCAACCTTGATTATCTGTTCCTTACGCTCTTTTCTAAAATCAGTCATTAGTCCACCTCACTAGTTTCCTTATCCTTTTTAAAGAGTTTACTTTTTATTTTAATGGATAAATCATCTAGCAAAGTGTACATAACTGGTACGAAAACCAGAGTCAAAACAGTTGCTAAACTCAGCCCACCAATTACAACACTACCTATAGGGGCGATTAATTCTGAACCTTCTCCAATACCTAGTGCAAGTGGAAGCAATCCAATGATAGTAGTTAGGGTTGTCATAAGTATTGGTCTAAGTCTGATAGGGCCAGCAGTGGTTATGGCTTCATACCTATCTTTTCCTGATCTTCTTAGTGTGTTGATATAGTCAATCAGTACTATACCGTTATTTACAACTATACCTGATAGAATGATAACACCTATAAGACCGGTAACACTTAGGGATCTTCTTGAAACAAAAAGACCTAGCGCTCCTCCTCCAAAGGCAAGGGGTATTGTAAACATTATTATAAATGGATATAGAAGTGACTCAAATTGTGAAGCCATTACCATATATATTAGAACTATGGCAAGTATCAAGGCAAGAGCTAATTGCTGGAATGCATCGACAATCTCTTCATTTTCTCCACCTAGTTCATAAGCATATCCTCCAGGTATTTCATAGTCGGCAAGTTCTTCTCTTAGATCGTCAAGTATAAGATTCAAATCTCGATCTACTATATCACTTGTAACTGTAACTACTCTTTCCTGATTGTTTCTATTGATAGTCCTTGGACCTGTAATTAGTTCAATATCAGCAATTTGTGATAGTGGAACATTTGTCCCTGCCGGAGTCGAGATATCCATGTATCTAAAATTATTTAAGCTGTCTGTAATATTTGAACTATCTCGAATGACTATATCTATCTCATTTCCTTCAGATTTTAATCTTGTAACAGTAGTACCGGCAGCGCTATTCCTTACATTGCTAGCAACAGCTGCAGGTGATAAACCGTAAGATGCTGCAATTTGTTTTTTAACCCTTACTTCAATTTCAGGAACAGAGTCACTCAGACTTGTAACAACTTCTCTTGTACCATCTACAGATTCCAAAATCTCCTTGATTTCTTGAGATATCTCTTCCAAGACAGTCAGTTCTTCCCCCTTGATACTTATAGAGATAGGATTTGCAGAGCCTATAGCAGCTGTGTTTGATGGTTCAGTAACTGAAATATCTACACCTGCAATATCCTTTGACATTTCCCGAACATCCTCAGCAACCTCTGAGGTGCTTCGATCTCTTTCAGAGATAGGATCCAGGACAACTGATATACTTCCTCTATTACTTATATTTGTAGAAATAGTTTCAACTTCTTCAATATCTGCCAAAAGCGTTTCAACTTCTATGACAGCTTGGTCGGTTTTTTCTATGCTTGTAGTTGGAGGAACCCCCACATTTACTATCAGGCTTCCTTCATCAGTAGCAGGTAGAAACTCTACACCAACATTTGTAAGGCTAAGAATACTGACAATAAAAACAAGAAGGGCTAAAAGCACTGTTCTTCTCCGATTTTTCAAACCCTTGACTAAGGTTTTTTTATAAAAAGCTTCTAGTTTTAAATAAATGTTGTCAAAAAAATTATAGACTCCTGAGAGCTTTCTCTTTTCTGTCTTTTCATCCTGTAAATTGACCCTCATTATCTTTGATGAAAGCATTGGTATAAGAGTCAAGGAAACTGCAAGTGATGCCAGCATGGATAGGGTTACAGTAAGTGCAAAGTCTCTAAAAATAGTTCCAACTACACCTTCTACAAACACTATTGGAATAAATACTGCAACGGTTGTAATTGTTGACGCTGTAATCGCTGTTGCAACTTCAGAAGCTCCAAGGATGGCTGATTCTTCTCTTGAATATCCTTCAGAATTATATCTGTATATATTTTCAAGAACAACAATGGCACTATCCACAAGCATACCGACTGCAAGTGCCAGACCTCCTAGTGTTAAGATGTTTAATGTTACATCATTAAAGAACAATAGTATAAATGATGCTATAAGTGATATTGGTATAGATAAACCAATGATTATTGTCGTTCTAATATTTTTTAAGAATATATA
>JARICQ010000018.1 GCA_029264075.1 Tissierellaceae bacterium
AAAGAATAGAGAACTATCACTTTAGAGATATATATAAAGATGACAATATACTATTTGACTACAAAATAAGAAAGGGTAAATCAACTTCAACAAATGCCAAAAACTTAATGAGACTGGCAGGGATAGAAATAATTCTTGAAAAATAATATAAAATCAAAATGACTCGGATGCAAGATAAGGGTCATTTTTTATTGTAAATTTTTAGTAATAGACTAATTAATATGATATACTATATTAGGAAAAAGATGAAAATAAAAGCATCTAAGATGCTTGAATAGATGATGTGTGAGATAGAAAGGTGGAAACATATGGATTATCTAGAAGGATTGAATGACAGGCAAAGACAAGCAGTATTACATACAGGTGGACCACTTCTTATAATGGCAGGAGCAGGCTCTGGTAAGACAAGAGTTGTCACCCACAAAATAGCTTATTTAATAGAAGAAAAAGGAGTATTTCCTGGAAATATATTGGCAATTACCTTTACAAACAAGGCTGCAAATGAAATGAAGGATAGGGTAGCTGAACTTCTTCAAACCGATGTAGACAAGATGTGGATGGGGACCTTCCACTCAATTTGTGTGAGGATCTTGAGGCGTGATATTGAGAGGATAGGCTATAGTAGAAGCTTCACTATTTATGATAGGGATGATCAGACAACCCTTATCAAGGAATGTATCAAGGAAAGAAATTTAAACAAGGAAAATTACAAGCCAAATTCAGTATTGGCTCAGATAAGTAAGTTAAAGGATGAAATGACAGATCCCGACAAGTATATAAATGAAAATTATACAGACTATTATCTTAGAAATATTGGAGAATTATATGCACTATACTTGAAAAAACTTAAAGAATACAATGCTCTAGACTTTGATGATCTTCTAATCAAAACTGTAGAACTTCTTAGACAAGAAAAACCTATACTAGATTTCTACCAAAAAAAATTCAAGCATATATTTGTAGATGAATATCAGGATACAAACAAGGTACAGTACGATTTGATAAAGCTCTTGGCAGGAAAAGAAGGTCATATATGCGCTGTAGGAGATTCAGACCAATCGATCTATGGTTGGAGAGGGGCAGATATTACAAATATCTTAAACTTTGAAAAGGATTTTAAAAACTCTACAACCATACTTCTCGAACAAAACTATAGGTCTACAAGCAATATACTAAATCTTGCCAACAGAGTCATCAAGAACAACCAAGAGAGAAAGGCAAAAAATCTCTGGACAGAAAACAATGAAGGTGAAAAAATAATATATGAAGAGTTAAGAGACCAAGAAGAAGAGGCAATTTTTGTATCTTCAAAAATAGATGAACTCTTAAGAGAAGGATATAAACCATCAGATTTTGCCATACTCTATAGGACCAATGCACAGTCTCGTTCCTTTGAGGAAGCATTCATGAGAAAGAATATCGCCTACAAGATTGTAGGAGGGCTCAAGTTCTACGATAGAAAAGAAATAAAGGATATAGTTGCCTACCTAAAGGTACTAGAAAATCCAATGGATAATATTTCCCTCAAGAGAATAATCAACGTTCCAAAGCGGGGAATAGGAAATACGACCCTGGCTAGAATAGAAGATATAGCAAGTGAAAGAGGAGAATCTATATATGTGGCTCTTTTACACCTTGAAGAACTTGATATTAGTGGCAGGGCCAAAAACAGCCTAAAGCCATTTATAGATATGATGAATATATTGATGGCAAAAAAAGAACTGATGACCATCAAGGAATTTATAGAAGAAGTGATAGAGCTTTCAGGCTATGTCAAGGAATTGGAAAAAGAGGATACCATAGAAGCTCAGACTAGAATAGAAAACATAAAGGAATTCATCTCAGTAGCCATAGATTTTGAGGCTAAAATAGGAGAAAACAACTTTGAGGAATTCCTTGCAAATATAGCCCTCTTATCCGATGTAGATAAGACTGAAGATAGCACAGATGTAGTTACTATGATGACAGTACACAGCGCCAAGGGACTAGAGTTTCCAGTAGTCTTTATGGTAGGAATGGAAGATGGACTATTTCCCATATCAAGATCCCTAGATACAGATGATGAAATTGAAGAAGAGAGAAGACTTTGCTATGTTGCTCTTACCCGTGCAGAAAAGCTACTATTCGTAACTAGTGCAAAGATAAGGACCATATACGGACAAGTAAACTACACTCTACCATCCAGATTTATCAAGGAGATGGGAGATGCAATTGAACATAAAAAGGATATGGAGACCAAGGAAGTCAAAGAAGAGGCGGATGGAAAAGAAAAACTCCTCAATGTAGTTGACTATACAGGGAAGAGAGAAAGCAAAAAAATGAAGACAAGAAAAAGCGAATTCTCTTTTAAACCACAGCCGAAGCCTGCAAAAAACACTGATATAGATGCAAGAGTAGGGGACAAGGTCAGACACAAGAAGTTTGGACAAGGAACAGTAGTCCAGACCAAGGACAGGGACAATGACTTAGAAGTTGTCATAGCCTTTGAAGATGCTGGACTTAAGAGACTCCTGCTTTCAATTGCACCAATTGAAATCGTGAGGTGATTAAATGAAGAAAAAAGACCTAGAGGACAAAGATAGGATAGAAGAACTTATAGAAAAAATAAATGACTTAAATTATCATTATTACACCCTAGATACTCCCAAGCTAAGCGACAAGGAATACGATGAATTATATGATGAACTTTTAAAGTTAGAAGACAAAACTGGCTTGATATATGACTACTCTCCCAGCCAAAGAGTTGGGGGAGAGATCGTAGACAAGTTTGAAAAACACAACCATCTAGGAAGACTCTGGAGTTTAGACAAAAGTCAAAACGAAGTCGAGCTTGTAGACTGGGACAATAGGGTCAAAAGACTTGTAAAAGATTACAATGAAAATTCAGATGAAAAACTTCCAAGCCTCGAATATATAATGGAGTATAAATTTGATGGGCTTACAATAAATCTAACCTACAGGGATGGAGAACTTGTACAAGGGGCAACTAGAGGAAATGGAAGCATTGGGGAGGGAATACTTCCCCAGCTTAAGACTATCAAATCTATTCCACTAAAGATAAATTTCAAGGGGACTATGGAGGTCCAGGGAGAGGGATTGATGCCCTTATCAGCACTTGAAGCCTACAACAAGCAAGCTCTAGAGCCTCTAAAAAATGCAAGAAATGCTGCAGCTGGAGCCCTTAGAAACCTAGATTCAAAAGTTACGGAGGAGAGGAATCTCTCTGCTTATTTTTATAATATAGGCTATACAGAAGGGAAGGATTTTGAAAAACACGAACAAGTATTAGACTTTTTAAGGAGAAATAGGTTTCCAGTATTTGCCTACAAAAAGAAGTATAAAAACATAGAAGATGTGCTAGAAGAAATAGAAAATATAAACAATGAAAGACACAAGCTAGATGTCCTTACAGATGGTGTGGTAATCAAGATAAATGATATAAGGACCCGTGAGATACTTGGATATACAAACAAGTTCCCAAGATGGGCAGTAGCCTATAAATTTGAAGCAGAAGAAACTACTACAAAACTAATAGATGTAATATGGAATGTAGGTAGGACTGCAAAGGTAACGCCTAGTGCTGTCCTTGAAGCAGTTGAAATTGGAGGAGCCACGGTGAGAAGAGCTACTCTCAACAATTACGATGATATTGAAAGAAAGGATCTCAGACTCAATTCAAGGGTCCTTATCAGGCGTTCTAATGATGTAATACCAGAGATCCTGGGAACACTTCCAACAGATGAGGAAACCTTTGAGATAAAAAAGCCAGACCATTGTCCAGCCTGTAATAGTGAATTAATTCAAGATGGGGTCCATATCTTTTGTCCGAATTCACTATCTTGCAAACCCCAGCTGATATCTAGGATTGTTCACTTTGCCAGTAGGGATGCCATGAATATCGAGGGCTTAAGTGAAAAAACAGCAGAAAAACTCCTTGAAGAACTAGACATCAAAGACCTACCTGAAATATATGAGATAGAGTATGATGAACTTATAGCCCTTGAAGGATTTAAAGAAAAAAAGACAGAGAATCTTTTAAATGCTATAGAAAACTCAAAAGATGTAGTCCTAGGATCATTTATATATGCACTTGGAATCAGCAATGTTGGTATAAAGACAGCAAATGATCTAGCAGATCACTTTAAATCTCTAGACAAGATAAGAACTGCAGAGGAAGAAGACTTGAAAGAGGCAGGGGAGATAGGAGATATAATAGCTGCTAGCATAGTAGAGTTTTTCCATGATGATAGAATAGTGTCATCTCTTGAAAAGTTGTTAGAAGAAGGTGTGAGACCCTACTACCATGAAGATGAGCTAGTAGAATCAGTCTTTACAGATAAGACTATTGTAGTTACCGGAACTATAGAGGGCATTTCTAGAAAGGAAATAAAGGCAAGGCTAGAAAAGATGGGGGCCAAGCTAACAAGCTCAGTCAGTGGGAATACAGACTTTGTAATAGTTGGAGAAAGCCCTGGATCCAAATATCAAAGGGCCTTAGATCTAGGAATTGAAATAATAGATGAAAACAGATTAAAAGAAATCATAGGAGGGTTAGTATGATAGATAAAGAACTAGTAGAGCATATGGCTGA
>JARICQ010000033.1 GCA_029264075.1 Tissierellaceae bacterium
TGGCTATTGAAGAAGAAGATAAAAAAGACTTTAGCTATAGCTACAAACTTGATGGAGAAGAGTTTGATCTGATGATACTATCTCTCCTAGTTCAAAAAGATTTGGGCAAAGATAGTTTTAAAATTGAAGATCTAAGGGATGAAAAACTTTTATTGAATTTAAATAATAGGGAGTTCTTTGACCTAAATTTTAAAAAATATAGGGAAGGCTATGATCTTGAAAGATTAAAGGATATAGTCGACAAGCTCTTAGAAAAAGAAATATTAGACCTGTCTGGATCAGATTTCAAGCTTAAGGAAGAGATATCTGGAGTCTTTGAAGTTGAGCAAATAAGGGATCAGGTAGAGATCTCTGAAATCTCACCTTTTATGCGAGGAAAAAAGCTCTATATTACAAACAGGGGATACCTATCTATTGAGCCCCTAGTATCACCAAGGCCTAGGTGGAAGATAAGTCTAGAGGGGCTAAAGACTAGTCCCTATACTATATTTGAAAATGTCCTTAAGTTTAGTCCCATCAAAGCATCTGAAGATATGAAGAAAGAATTAAAGAAATATATGTAAAAGATTGTCAATATAGAGATGATAGTAGATTTGATCAACTATAAAATTAAAAACATTAAAACCACTTGAAGAAAATCAAGTGGTTTTAAGTATTTTTTGTCAAATTTTGTCAATTACTATTTTCTACAGCTCAATATCGAATTCCTTATATCTTTCATCTATATCCACAATATAAGTATCAAGGTCACCCATCTTGTTGATAAAGTTCCTTGAAGTCTCATACTTATCCCCAAAGTGCATAGGGAATAGATACCTTGGCTCTAGTTCTTCTATGATATGTTCCCCACCCAGGCTAAATCCATCTCCAAGTCTTGGATCAACTGGGAAAAAAGCTAGATCTATATCCACATTTGCTCTTTTTATCTTCGCTATTTCATCCTTAAACTGTCTTTCTTCGTCCTTTTGCTCCTCGAGGCTATCATTTGGCCAGTGCCACCAGTTCAAATCTCCTGCAAAAAAGATATTGATATCCTTGTAGGATATTATCATGGACAGGCCTTGGTCTGTAGATCCAAAGCTTTGAACCTTTATATCTTTTAGCTTCAAGCTTTCATAGGGCTTCATTATATGGATGTCATTTGACTTTGAAAAATGAGCTATATCTGAGCTCAATATATAGGATATATCCTCTCTCTTGCCTCGCCATTTAAAGATGTCTTCTGTATAGTGGTCAGCGTGTCCGTGGCTTGCAAAGACAAGTGTCCTCTTATCTTTTAAGTCTATGTCACCAGTATAATAATCAAAAACCATCATTATATCATCAGTCTCCAGTGTAAATCCGCTGTGATATATATGTTTTACTCTTATATTCATATCTTTAACTCCTCTCATGTATCTAAATTTTAAGGTCTAGACAACTTGTAAATCTAAAGCTATCCCTATAGTGAATAATACCCCATTATCCTTATTTCTAGCACAAATAGTTGAATCGTGATTTGAAACTATCCTATGGGCAATAGCTAGCCCCAGTCCAAACTGACCCTTATATCCCTTGTTGAACTTTTTAAATAAGTTTTCTAAGAGCTCATCTTCAATCTGAGGGCCATCATTGTAAATTTCAAATAAGATCTTATCCCTTTTTTTAAGAGAAATAGATACTTCTTTTTCTGCATATCGGATGCTATTGTCTATCAGGTTCTCAAATACTATCTTCCACTGCTCTATATCTCCATTGATCCATATAGGATCTAGGTCTAGATTCTTTTCCAAAAGATTTCCCTTGGAGTTGTAGAAGGAAAACCTATCCAGGGTTTCCACTATTAGCTTGTCCAAGGAAAAATGTACTTTTTTTATATCATGTGTGGACATATAGTCCAGCTTGTTTAGGTAGAGAATGTTTTTAATCTTTTTCTCAAGTCTTTCTGCCTCTTGGTCTATGGTATCTACAGAAGATATCAAGTCACCCTTTGGATATATGCCGTCTTTAATAGATTCGGCAAAGCTTCGAATTACCATTACAGGGGTCTTTAATTCGTGCGATATATGTTGGAGAAAGTTCCTCTCTGCCTCGTCTTGTCTGATGAGCTGAAGTCTCAAATGCTCTACAGAGTCCCCAAGCTTTCCTATTTCATCACTTCTATTGAGATTTACTGGCTCATTCCACTTGTTCTTAGATAGCTTTTCAACCCTTCTCTCCAAATCTACCAGGGGCCTTGAAATATATCTGGATAAGACTGTAGCCGGTATAAATGAAAAGAGAAGAACTAGCATGACTACTATCAAGAGTCTTCTAAATAGTGTATCTACTAGATCCTCCCTATAGGAATCTCCCATATAGGATACTAGAAAAGCATCTGAACCCAGCAGCTTTCCCTTAGATATTATATAAAAGACCTTTTCCTCTCCAATATCTGCCGTGTATTCCTGGCTGGTCCTTTCTTGGGAGAGAGATTCCTCCCTTACCTTTTTAATGAAGTCTAGATCCAGGGAAGAGTTGAGTACAATATTATCTTGATAGATCATGAAATGATTGACAGTCCTGATATCTTCTAGAGTGGTGTCTGTGTCTCTAAAAAAATCAGGCCCTATATAATCCCTATATATATCCCCCTCTAGCTGACTAAAGACTAGGCTCTGGGCAGAGTCTATAGTCCTATATATCTCTCTGGTAAAAAAAGCCCTAAGTGTTGAGGGCAGGATAAAGGATAAGAGCAGGGCGATAGAAAGGGTAATCGCACCTATAACTATCCATATTTGAAGCCAAAGAGCCTTATTTTTCATCTTCCAGCACCCTATACCCATAGCCATAGATAGTCTCGATATTTAAGTCATCTACCTTTTTCCTAAGCCTTCGAATCAAGTCATCTACAACCCTATCTGATCCAAAGTAGTCATCTCCCCAGATCCTTAAGAGTATTTGTTCCCTAGAAAGAGCCCTGCCCTTGTTTTCTGAAAAGTAAACTAAGAGCTCATACTCTTTAGAGGTAAGGTCTATTAGATGCTCTTCAAAGCTTACCTGCCTGCTGGATCTATTTATAGTGTACTTTCCCAGCTTAGAAGTCTCAGCATCTAGACTCTTTCTTCCCAGTATGTTTTTCACGCGAATAACCAACTCTCTTGGCAAAAAGGGCTTTGCAAGATAGTCATCGCTGCCAAGCTCAAGCCCAAGGACCCTGTCTATATCTTCATCCCTTGCAGATATAAAGATGACTGGAATATCTGGGCTAGTGGCCTTGATTTTCTTGAGTAGCTGGTAGCCATCTATGTCTGGTAGCATTATATCAAGTATCCACAAGTCAGGTGGATTTTCTATCTCCACCTTTGCATCCATGCCATTTAAAAATGACTCAACCTTGAAGCCTTCATTTTCCAAATAAGATTTTAAGACAATGTTTAAATTTTCATCATCCTCAACCAAGTATATTTTTTTAGACATATAATCACTCCATTGTATTTATATATCTATTATAACAAAAAAACCGATAAAAAGACCTATCCCACAAGAAAAACACAATTATAACATATTACTTTGTAATTCTTTGGGTAATATATAGTCAGAGGGAAAAATAAGAAATATAGACAGGAGGAAAAATGATGAATGATAATGATAGATTTAATGAAGATTTAAATAATGAGAACTTGGATGATGATAATTTAAATAAAAATAGTGACCTAAACTATCCATATGGAGATAGAGATATAGAAGATATAGTCAGTGATGACCTTTCAGATGAAGAAAAAAGGCGACTTATTGGAAAAGAGAGATCTCTTGAGGATGACAGGGGAGAATATGTATACAGAGAAGAGCCTAGAAAAAAAGAAAAAAGAAGGGGTGGACTTTTTTCATATATTGCAGTAGCCCTTGTAGCCGCACTGATAGGAGG
>JARICQ010000035.1 GCA_029264075.1 Tissierellaceae bacterium
CGGAAATCTAGTATACAATAGGCTAGACCTAGGGGCGGAATTTAAACTTTTGGCCTTGGTTCCTGAATTTAGCCTATCTACAAGTGGGGCTAGATCTGTCCTTCCAAAGACCATAGACCACAGGGACGCAGTAGAAAATGTAGGAAGAGTAGCTATCCTCCTATCAGCACTAGGCAATGGAAGATTAGACCTTCTCAAATATGGATTCAAGGACAAGCTCCACCAACCCTATAGGGGAGAACTCATAAAAAACTACTCAGATATAAAGCTTAAAAGCGAGAGCTTGGGGAGCTTGGGCACCTATATAAGTGGTGCAGGGCCAAGCCTTATGTGTTTAATAGAAAATGAAGACCAAGATTTTAAGGATAATATGAGTAGATATTTAGATTCCTTGGATGACAAGTGGGATATAAAGGAACTTAAGATTGATTTAAAGGGATATGAGATATTAAAAAAGCAGGTGTGATTTAAATCACACCTGCTTTTTTGGATCCTTAGATAAATTTAGATTATCCAAGCTTAGTCTTTATAATATCTTCTACATCGTCATTGACTGGATATTCTCCAGTTTCCTTTTTGGAGAATATAAGCTCATCTCCAAATCTAACTTCAAATACTCCACCATCAGATGGAATAAGAGCTAGTTCAAGAATATCATTTTTGTGTTCATTTAAAAGCTTTCTCGCTAGAGCTACAGCTCTACCTACATAGCCTCACGATGTACAATACTCTATACTAATCTTTTCTTTCACAAAATCACCTCATATTTTTTTATAGTAATTTATAATCTTGTCTAAAATAATATTTACCCAATAAAATCACTTTTACTCTTATAATTTTAAATTGCTTATAGCCAGCTAAGGACCAAGCTTTGTTTGGTAGAATAGTATTGACAAGAAAGCTACTATGTCATACTATAGTAGTGATAAGAAGTATATAGTATAACACATTTAAAATGAGGTGATGTTTTGGAAGAACTTAAGGTATATGTAATATCAGACTCTCTAGGAGAAACAGGAGAAGCCGTTGCAAGGGCCGCTATTTCGCAATTTGAAACAGACAATTATGATATTGTTAGATATCCTAGGACAAAAGATATTGAAAGCTTAGAAAAGATAATGAAAGAAGCAGCCTATGAAGAAAATGTACTAATAGTTTATACACTAGTAAATGAGGAATTGGTTAATTTTATAAATTATTTTGCCAAGCTATGTGATATCACAGCAATTGATCTTATGAGTACACTTATTGAGTCTTTGAGTGAAAAATTTAAAAACAAGCCCACTAGAAAAATAGGGGCCCTAAGGCAATTGGACGAGGCTTACTTTAGTAGGGTTGCAGCAATTGAGTTTGCAGTTAGGTATGACGACGGCAAGGATCCTAGAGGTTTTTTAGATGCAGACTTGGTACTTATTGGAGTATCCAGAACTTCTAAGACGCCACTCTCTATGTATTTAGCTAATAAGAGTATAAAAGTAGCAAATTTACCCTTGGTAGTAGAGTCAGATCCACCAAAGGAAATATTTAAAGTGCCAGCAAAAAGGGTAATAGGACTTACAAACACTCCAGAAAGATTAAATGAGATAAGAGAAGAGAGATTGAAATCCTTAGGGCTGCCACCAAATTCAAACTATGCCTGCCTATCTAGAATACTGGATGAGCTTGAATATGCAGACAAGATAATAAGGCGGATTGGATGTCCAGTAATCAATGTTTCAAATAAGGCCATTGAAGAAACCGCAGACATAGTCATATCATTGATGAGAAAAAGTGGAATAGAAATTGACTAATATTTGGGAGGGAGTAATTATGAATAAGTATGTTTATAGTTTTAAAGAAGGAAAAAAAGAAATGAAAAATCTGCTAGGAGGAAAAGGTGCAAATCTAGCAGAGATGATAAACTTAGGACTTCCAGTACCTCCAGGATTTACAATCACTACAGATGCATGCAATAGATTCTATGAAGAAGATGAAAAGATGTGGGAAGAACTAAATAAAGAAGTAAAGACCCATCTAGATGAGCTTGAAGCTGAGCTGGATAAGAAGTTTTCAGATGAAGAAAACCCTCTTCTAGTTTCTGTAAGATCAGGAGCCGTTGCATCCATGCCGGGGATGATGGATACTATACTTAATTTGGGTCTAAATGACATATCGGTAAAGGGTCTTGCAAGGTCAACTGGAAATGAGAGATTTGCCTATGATAGCTATAGAAGATTTATTCAGATGTTTGGTGATGTAGCTATGGAAATACCAAAGGTGAGATTTGAAAGCATATTAGATGAGATGAAAAAAGAAAAAGGTATAGAGCTAGATACAGATTTAACTGCAGAAGATTTAAAGCTATTGGTTGAAAAGTTTAAGGCAGTTTATTTAGAGGAAATGGGTGAAGAATTCCCACAAAGGCCAATCAATCAATTACAGCTTTCAATAGAGGCTGTATTTAGGTCTTGGAATAATCCAAGGGCTAGAATATACAGAAAAATTCATCACATAGCAAATGATCTTGGCACAGCAGTAAATATTCAGTCAATGGTATATGGAAATATGGGAGAAGACTCAGGTACAGGTGTAGCCTTTACTAGAAACCCTGCTACAGGAGAAAACAAGCTCTTTGGAGAATATCTGATCAATGCCCAGGGAGAAGATGTAGTGGCCGGTATAAGGACTCCAGAAGAGATATCTCACTTAAATGACACTATGCCAGAAATGTATAAAGAATTCAAAGAAATATCACATAAATTAGAAGAACACTACAATGACATGCAGGATATTGAATTTACTATAGAAAACAAAAAACTCTATATATTACAGACTAGAACAGGTAAAAGAACGGCCCATGCTGCTATAAGGATTGCAGTTGAATTGGTGAAAGAGGGATTGATAGACAAGGAGGAGGCAATTATGAGAATAGAGCCCAACTCCCTAAATCAAATCCTACATCCAGCCTTTGAAGAAAAAGCAGCTGGGGAAGCACAAGTTCTTGCAAAGGGTCTAGCAGCATCTCCAGGT
>JARICQ010000044.1 GCA_029264075.1 Tissierellaceae bacterium
GCCTCTCTGTTTATAGGCTTGGTTATATAGTCATCAATATTTGACTCTCTACACCTTATTTTTTCATCAGGTGATGCACTAGCAGTGACTGCGATAATAGGCAGTTCTTTTGGGCTTTTCATCTTTCTTATTTCACCTGTAGCCTCATAGCCATCCATTCCAGGCATCCTGATATCCATTAATACAATATCAAATTCTTGATTTCTAACTTTTTCTATTGCACGCTCTCCACTACTAACAACTGTAGCCAGCATCCCCACTTCTTCTATTATAGATTTTAATACATCTTGATTTATTTCATTGTCATCTACTATAAGAACTCTTAGACCTCTTAGGTGATCAAATATATAGGAGATATCTGCATCTACAATATCTTTCTTTTTTTGAACTACTACTTCATCTATACTTGGAATTTTAAATTCTGTTGTAAAGAAGAAGCTTGTACCCTGGCCTAATTCACTTTCAACTCGAATGTCACCACCCATTAATTCCACCAGTTCCTTGCAAATTGCTAGGCCTAGTCCAGTACCCTCATGTTGATTTATATGCTTATTATCTACCTGCTTAAAGGGCTCAAAAATATGTTTTATTTCTTCCCCTGGGATCCCTATTCCCGTATCACTTACTTCATATTTTAGTAGAATCTTATCTGCCTTCCTTTCTAATATACTTATTTCTGCCCTTATTTCACCCTCTAGGGTAAACTTTATCGAATTAGATATTAGATTTAATAGAACCTGCTGTAGTCTAAAAGAGTCTCCATACAGGGGGTAGGGTATATTTTTATCTCTTTCAATCTTTATTTTCACCTTCTCGTCCCTGGTCCTAAATTTCATCTGTTCTACTACATTGTCAATAACTTCTTCTATATTGAACATACTTTTTTCTAACTCTAATTTATTATTATCTATCTTGGACCAATCAAGTATATCGTTGATGATGCTCATTAACATTGCTGATGAAACCTTAATTCCACTTATATAATCTCTTTGTCTTGAAGTTAAATTTGTGTTAAAGAGTAGTTCTGAATAGCCTATTACTGCATTCATTGGCGTTCTTATTTCATGTGACATATTGGATAGGAAGTTACTTTTAGCCCTATTGGCTATATCTGATTCTTCCTTGGCCTGGGCTAGCTCTTCCATGATAGAGTTTCTGTCAGTTATATCTAAGATGCTGGCAAGCAAGCATTCTTCACCACTTATTTTTATGGGCACTATATTGCAAAGTCCTATTCGCATCTTGTCGTCCCTGGTTCTCATCTTAAGTTCATAATTGTACAAGCTCTTATGTTTTTCAACTTCTCTTTTTAACTCCTGCCTCTGTTTTTCATCAAAAATAAGTGGTACATGAGATATTTTATTTCCTATTATCTCCTCTCTTTCAAAGCCCATCATATCTAAATAGGAACTATTTGCCTCTAAAAGCTCCCCTGTTTCTAGTGATGATATGGTTATACTTATATCAGTATGATTAAATGCTTTTGAAAATTTTTCTTCTGATTTTTTCAATTCAGATATATCTTTTGATGTCATAAATATCATTTCTTGTCCATCCCATAAACCTTTGCTGCTATAGGTTTCAACAGGTATTTCTTCACCATTTTTTGTAGAAAAAGGTATATTAGTATTTTTAAATTTACCTTCAATCAGATCCCCTATAAAGTTTTTTGCTCGGCTTTTATTGGCTTCACCATATAGGGTTAATAAGGGCTTGCCCAAAATATCTTTCTTAGAGTAGTTTAATTTATTCAAGGTAGACCTATTCACATTTACTATTCTACCCTCTAGATCAACTACCAAGAGTAGATCGTGGACCATGTTAAAGAAGTTGTCAAAATTTTGCTTAACTTGGCTTATATGTCTTTCAAGTAATCTCCTCTCTATAGCTTTTTCATAGAGTAATACAAAAGACTTTAAAAGAGAAACTTCAACATCAGACCAGTCTTTCTCCATACTACAGGAATCAAATCCTATAAAACCACTAAATTCTTCCTGGATGAAAATTGGTATGGCTAGTATAGATAGAATTCCTTGTTCTTCTAGAATTTGCCTAGTATTATTTTTTCCATACTCCATATCTCTAATATGAGAATTAAATGCTTTGTTTTCTGAAAGAGTTCCTATAAAGTCAAGAGACTCTTCATAGGGTACATTCTGGAGTTTTGGATTTTCAATTTGTTGGTCTACCCCTCCCAGACACCACTCTAGCTTTTGGCTTGTATACCATCTTTTAGTATCTTCATTATAGTGATTCTCCCAGTAGTAGACCCTATCTACCTGGGTAGCATCTCCTAAGAGTTTTATGGCATTGGCCAGGGCATTATAAGAGTCTGTATTTGTAAGTAGTTCTTCTGTGAACTTCATATATGAATAGAGTATTTTCTCCTTTACCCTATCTTTTTCTATTAGCCTATTTTCTTCGGTTATATCATGCCCTGAACAAATGACATATTCTATCTCACCTTTTTCGTTTAGCTTGGGAGTTTTAGATATGCTTACAAGCCGACTTTCGCCATCAGCATTTAATAGCCATTCCTTGGCAGTTTTTTCCTCTTTTTCATTGAATATTTCTTCATTGTCCCTAATACATACCTGGGCTTCTTTATCACATAAAAAATTATGTATATTTCTAAATTCCAGTTCTTCTTTATCAAAACCTAAAAAATCAGCATGGCACTCATTTACATAGCCATAAGTCTCTGTGTCTTCTAAGCTCCAAATCTGAGTAGTTGTATTTTCAGAAAGTAATTTCAATCTTTCTGCCTGTTCAACTTCCTCAGTTACATCTTTAATAGTGATTAGGAGATTATTTTGTTCAGGAGACTTTGTTATTATTTTGTAATGTTTTTTAAAATAATCAAAGTAATATTGTTGTTCTTGTTTTTTAGAGATATCTATAGCTTCATAAACCTCGATCCAACTAGATCTTTCTTTTCTTATTTTATTTAAAATATTACTAACTTTATTTCCTATTAACTCTTTTTCGTTAAGTCCTATGATTTTTTGAAAGGTCTTATTTGTTTTTATAAGTTTATAGTCTTTGACCCTCTTGTTCTCATCATATATTACCTCATGATAAGCATAAGCCAAGGAGTAGTCTTCAATGATTGACTGATAGAGATTGGTTTCCATTATTATTTTCTCCTTTTCTTTTATAGGTAGATATTCTACTAGATTAGTATAGTTTCTTTTTATAAAAAAACAAGGTCAAATATAATATAAACCCTGCTTTTCTTAGGATACTTAGAACTTTTTTAGATTATTCTAAGAAACCTTCTAATATCTTGTTTTCTGCTTCTTCTTCAGTAAGTCCTAAAGTCATTAACTTGATCAATTGATCTGATGCTATTCTTCCTATCGTAGCTTCGTGTATAAGCTGTGCACCTGGATGCAGGGCTGTAACTTC
>JARICQ010000072.1 GCA_029264075.1 Tissierellaceae bacterium
ATCAATAAGTAAACACCAATACCTTTAAAAGATCGTTTCAATAGGAATTCTCCCTCCTTTTTATTCAATAATATATGATTATATCACGATTACACTTTTTTTACAACTAATCTTCCTTCATATAAACTTCTTCTTTTAATGCTGCCACATATGGAAGATTTCTTCCTATTTCATCATAGTCTAGGCCATATCCGACTACAAATTCATCTGGGATTTCAAAGCCCAAGTAGTCAACATGTACATCGGCCTTTCTTCTATCTGGCTTATCTAATAGGCTACAAACCTTTACAGATTTGGCTCCTCTTTTTTTCAGATTGTCTATTAAATAAGAAAGAGTATATCCAGTATCTATTATATCCTCTATTATCAATATATCTGTATTTTCAACACTAAAATCCAAATCCTTGATTATTCTTACTTCACCAGTAGAAACTGAGGACCTGCCATAGCTTGAGACTGCCATAAAATCAAGTCTTGCTGGAATCTTTATCTCTCTAGCAATATCTGCCATAAATATGACAGCACCTTTTAATATACCTACTAGAAGCAGGTTTTTGCCCTTGTAGTCATCTGTAATCATTTTCCCAAGTTCTTTTGTCTTCTCAGCTATGTCATCTTCGCTTACTAAGACCTTTTTAATTAGTTTTTCCATCTCTTCCTCCCTTAACCCTATATTTTTTCATAAGATATTTTCAAAACATTTTTTGTATCTTTGTCTATCCTATATTTTTCATCAGTCCTATATCCTACTACCCACAAAATAGATTTTCTATCAACAATTAAGGGAATTTTATCTCTTAAATCCTTGGATATTTTCTCATCAATAAAAAAGTCTTTTATTTTCTTGCTGCCTTTCATTCCAAAAGGTAGAAATCTATCTCCAGCTCTCCTATTCCTAACCCCTAAATCTCCTACTATTTTATCCCTATCGAAGTATTGTGTATTCTTATAGCTTACTCTTTTCTTATAATCTTCTATAGAAATTAACTCAATGTTAAAATAATATCCTATCTCATCTAATTTTACAAGGCCAAAATTTGGAATTTCATGGAAATAATCGCCTTTTTTCTCAAGCCTAGTCTCTACTATTATCTTATCATAATCTATCTTTAAAACAATGTCTTTTGAAAAATGAACTTCCTTGCCAGTATTTTTCTTATATATTAAATCTATGGCATTTGATATTTGAGCTTCTGTAATTCCTTGAAGGGATTTGTTGATCCTTGAGATAGAATGTCTGATTACCCTTTGAACTATACTTAGATGAAAGTCTACTAGTAGATTTAAATCAAGTAGAAGCCTATCTTTTTTTTCAAGCTTAAGAACTTTTTTATATGCTTTTTCTGTATACTCTCTAAGAAAATCACTATCTAAAGAAGCTATCTCAGAAGTTCTCCACATGGTGTCGATTATATTGGGATTGAAATGCTTCTCTACATATGGAATGGCTTCCAATCTCACCTTGTTTCTATTGTATATGGCTTGGAAATTTGTCATATCAGATACAATCTCTATATTTTTATCGCATATATACTTTTCAATATCTTCTCTACTGATCCCTAGAAGTGGCCTTATTATATCGCCTGATATAAAGTCCATCCCCCTCAACCCATCTATTCCAGTACCTCTCATAAATCTCATAATCAAGGTCTCGGCCTGATCATTTTTGTTGTGGGCTACAGCAATCTTTCCCCCACCTAGTTTCTTTGTTATTTCTCTAAAAAACCCATATCTGAGTTCTCTTCCTGCCTCTTCCGAAGTTATCCCCTTGTCCTTGCCATATTTAACCATATCTACATCACGTGAGTAATATGGAAGATCCAGCTTCTTAGCTTCTTCTTTTACAAAGTTTTGATCTCTCAAGGCATCTTCTCCTCTTACCCCATGGTTGACATGAGCTATATGGATATTGAATTGGAACTCTTCTCTTAGTTCTATAAGTAGATAAAGAAGGGCCATGGAATCCGCTCCCCCTGAAACTCCAATCACTATATTTTCTTCGTCTTCTATCAAGGAGTGCTTTTCTATTTCATCTCTTACCCTGTCTTTCATCCTGTCACCTCTCCTCTATAGTATACTAGGAACTATACAGTTATTGCCCTATATTGTCAATATCTGAGAACACCTTACAGATATTGACAATATAGGGCAATAAAAAAAACCGGAAATCTCCGGTTTTTAGTCTGAGCCACCCATGTTTCGAGCACCCATACCACTACTTTTTTTGTTATCTCTTGATTTTAATTGGTCGTGTCTTTCATTGCTATCTTTTAAGAATTGATTCATTTTGTCCTCAAAAGACAATCCCTTTTGACTGTTGTCTGCTTTGTTCCACTCTATTTCCGCCGGCTGTGTACTCTTTGGCTTAGCCTGCCTAATTGAAAGACTAATCTTGTTGTCTTGCGAAATAGATAAGACCTTCACCTTTATTTTTTCACCTTTTTTAACATAGTCTGATACCTTCTCCACATAATCATGTGATATTTCTGAAATATGAACCAGACCACTTTTGCCTGCTGGCAGCTGAACAAAAGCTCCAAAATTAGTGATACCTGTTACAGTGCCCTCAATAATCTCCCCTACTGATACCGTCATAGATTAATGACTCCTCCTTAAATATATTATTCTAAAACAAGTATATATTAGAAATACAAGATTGTCAACAATTTATCTCTTATTGATCTTTAAAAGCGGAGCTCTTTTCTTTGTTTTTATCTATATAGATTATCTCCCTTGGCTTTACCATGCCAAAGTCTTCTCTGGCTATCTTTTCTACAAACTCTAAAGTATGGCTACTTTCTACTTGTCGGTTTAAATCCTCAATCGTAAGCTTCAATTGATTGATTTCTGATATATTCTCTTGTTTTTTTGCTTCCAATTCATCTAACATCCTATTCTGATTGAAAAACACCGTAGAAACATATATAAATAGAAATGATAGAAGAACGTGAATTAACTTTAATTTTTTCTTTCGTTTTTTCTTTGCCATAAAAATCCTCCCCCATTATTTCCTATACTATATATAGTACTACAAACACATGAAAAATTCTCTATTTTTTAAAAATAAAATCTATTCTTGTCCAAAGGTTTGTATTAGAATACTTTCCCAACAATTATATTAGATTCTTCTATATAGTTTTTCTGCATCTTCTTTTCTAACATTCTCTTTTAAATCGACTATCTCTATCTTCATCTCTTCACTACCAAAGCTGATTGAAACTTGATCTCCTACCTTTACCTCATCTCCAGCTTTTGCCTGTCTATCATTGATCAAAACTCTTCCCCTGTCACAGGCTTCTTTGGCAATGGTTCTTCTTTTAATTATTCTTGAGTTTTTCAAATACTTGTCTATCCTCACACTTTCACCCCTTGCAAATAGAATGATTGAAAAAAAAGCCAGGCAAAAGCCTAGCTTATTTTTATTTTTTTATTCTTACTTTTTGTTTACTATTTCTTTTAGATTTTTACCTGCTTTGAATACTGGTGCCTTTGATGCAGGAATTTGAATTACTTGTTCTGGATTTCTAGGATTTGTTCCTTCTCTTGCTTTTCTGTCTCTAACTTCAAAAGTTCCAAATCCTACTAATTGAACTTTTTCACCAGTTTCTAGTGTTTCTTCTACTGTGTTTATAAATGCATTTAATGCTGTTTCTGCATCCTTTTTTGTCATTTCAGCTTTTTCTGCCATGCTAGTTATTAATTCTGATTTATTCATTAGTCATTCCTCCTTAAAATTGTAATAGCTTTCCTACTTGATCTTATATAATTAAAAATTTACAAGCGTCTTTAATAGCTACCATACTTTTCTTTCATCATCTTTGGCCTTATCCCAAAGATGATCCATCTCTTCCAAAGTCATATCCTCTAGTTTTTTTCCTTGCTCTTCTGCTGACCTTTCAATAAATTCAAATCTAGATTTGAATTTATCTATGGCTTTATTCAAGGCTAGTTCTGGATTTACTTTTAAAAACCTGGATGTGTTTACTGTAGCAAATAAGAGATCTCCAAGTTCTTCCTCTATATGTATATGGCCTAGAGGAAATTTGTCTATAGCTTCAAGCAACTCCTTATATTCTTCCCTTATCTTATCTAACGGGTCTTTTAGGTCTTCCCAATCAAAACCTACTTCTGCAGCTTTTTCCTGAATTTTAAAACTCATCATAAGTCCAGGCAGCCTTGGTAGATCTTTAAATTTATCAGATACTTTAACTATATTTCTCTTATTATACTTTAGTTCATTCCAATTATACCCTATTTGACTGGAGTTGACCAGCTTTTTTTCTTTAAATACATGTGGATGCCTATATATTAATTTTTTTGCCAACTTGGACATAGTGTCATATATATTAAATCCACCTTCTTCATAGGCTATCTCAGAATGAAGCAGAACCTGAAGAAGTACATCTCCCAACTCTTCTGAAATATCATCTATGTCACCCTTATCTATAGCATCTACCAGTTCATAGGCTTCTTCTATCATGCACTGTCTAATTGATTCATGGGTCTGTTCCATATCCCAAGGGCAGCCATCTTTAGACCTTAACAATTTTATTATACCCAATAAATCATTAAAATCAAATGTTTTTTTATCTTTTTTCTCTATTTTAGGGATATAGAGACTAGTTAGTGGTCCAACTTCTTCTATTCGGTCAAGTTCATATATGGGAATAAGATTCTTTTCTTCCTCACCTCTTACTCCTGCACTGTGGATGGTATATATCATATAATCATCCCCGTATACTTCAGATAGGGCTAACTTAATTTCAGATAATATCCTTCTATTGTAGACCTGGGTTACTATGGTATCTGAATTTATATCTATGTCAAGCATATCAAATACGGAACCATCTACTAGCCTTAATCCATCTATTGGATCCCTATCCACAAGCTCAATGAGGGGCTCAATAAAACTCATTCCAGATACTATTTCAATTTCTAAATCTTTTTTCTCCTTTAAAAGTTCAACAGTTTTTTCTGCAAGCAGAGGATTACCTGGCACAAAATAGTTGATAACCTTGTCCTTAGATTCAATAACTAGGGCTTCTACTATATTTTCATATACAGTTTTAAAGTCCTCTTCATCTTCATAAAAATAATCATAAGCCTTATAAGGAATATTTTTTTCTTTAAAATACTCAACTGTCGGATGATTTTCTGTTCTTAAGTAATTTGCATCTCCTGAGTTTATCCTATCAATAGCACCTAGAGTAAGCCTATCTTTATTTCCAGGGCCAAGTCCTACTACATAAATCTTTCCCATTTTCTTCTCCTTTATATTCTATTTCAACAAGTTAAATCTATCCAAAAGCGTTTTTATCTTAGCTCCCTTTGGTATGAATTCCAAATCCTTTGAGCTAATAGTTCCTGTAAGGATGAGTAGTACAAAGTAAGCTATGGCACTGATAAATACAGATACTAAAGTTGCTAATTGGTCTCCCCTTCTTATACCCAAGAAAAGCCTAGTTAAAAGCGGGTGGGAGAAAAATGCTACCATACCCATACCCAGGGCGGATATAAGGGGCCTCATAAATACATCTTTTATATTTAAACTTATATTGCTATATTTAATTACCGATATTAGATCCAGTATAGCTGCAATCATAAAGGCTATTACCGTAGAGATTGCCGCTCCACTTATATTTATACTGGGTATTGCCGTTAAAATATATGATAGGAGAACTTTGACACCAGCCCCTATAAAGAGATTTACAGCGGGTATCATCGGTTGACCCAATCCTTGCAAAATAGAGGAAAGGGATTGGATTAGAGTAAGAAACACAACTCCAAGTGAAAGCGTCCTCAACAAGCTCCCTACACTCAATATGGTCTCTGGAGAGTTCCTAAAATACAGAAGTGATATGATAGGATTTGCAAGTACATATAAGCCTATAGCTGCTGGAAGCCCTATCAATAGGGTCATGCGTATTCCTGAGGATACTATATTCTCCATTTCCTTCTCTTCGCCCCTAGCATTTGCACTTGAAATGGCTGGTACAAGGCTCATCGCTATTGCCATAGAAAATACCTGTGGGAAATTGATTAAGGTTTGAGCCATCCCCTTTAGATTTCCATAGAGTCCATTGGCCTCAGCCTTTGTATATCCTATAGATTGGAGCCTATTAAGTACAATAGCTACATCTATGGTATCCATTATAGGCATTATGGCAGAGCCTATAGTTATTGGTATGGCTATGATCAAGAGATCCTTTATTATTCTATTTACCCTGTAGTCCTTGGTCTGGATACTTGTTTCCATTTCAGCCGCTATATGCTTTCTTCTATAGATATATATGGAAAGCATGGTTAAGGTACCAAATACAGCTCCAACTGACCCTCCAAAAGATGCTCCTCCTGCAGCTATAGCAGTCCCCCTATCTAATAGATAGTAGGTAAGGGCTAGTCCAGACCCTACTCTAAATATTTGCTCTACAACTTGAGATAGGGCTGTTGGCGCCATGTTTTGATGGCCCTGAAAGAAACCTCTAAAGGATGCCATTATTGGCACAAATAAGAGGGCTGGCACAAGTGCTATAAGAGCATAGTAGGCATTTGGATTTCCAAGTCTTTCAACTATTTGCTCGCTAAAGAAAAATACAAAGGATGAGGTCAGTATACCACCTAGTACGAGGCCCATTAGTGCTACCTTGAAGACCTTGTGTGCTGCCTTATAGTCTCCTATGGCTCTTTTTTCTGAAACTAGCTTTGCTATGGCAACAGGAAATCCTGCGGTAGATAGAGTAAGTAGAAGTGTGTAAAGAGGATATGCAGTCTGATAATATCCCATACCTTCAGATTTAATTATATTTGAAAGCGGAAGTCTATATACTGCTCCTAGGACCTTGACTATAGCCCCAGCTATTCCCAGTATAGCCGCTCCTTTTATAAAGCTTTTATTCTTTGACATTTTCATTCCCCCAAAAGATAATCTTTTACATTATATCATCTAAGCATACAAAATAACACTAAAAGATAAAACCTATCGATTTCGATAGGCTTATCTTTTTTTTAAAAGGGATTAGTAAATTACAACTTTTGCATTTTCTCTTAATCTATCTTTTTCTTGCTTATATTCATCTTCTTTCAATATCATTATCATTTCATCTTTTAATTCTTCAAATTTATCTTTTTTATCTACAAGCTTGATTATATGATATCCAACTTCCGTCTTTACTATATCACTTATCTGACCCTTTTCTAGATCGAAGGCTATCTCTTCAAATTCAGGAATTCTTGTACCCTTAGTAAAGTATCCCAAATCGCCACCTAGGAGTCCCGATGCCTTATCTACGGACAATTCTTCTGCAAGTTCTTCAAAATCCTCACCAGAATTTATCCTGTCCAAAACTAGCTGGGCCTGTTCTTCTGTCTTTACAAGTATATGACTTGCCCTGATTACTTCCAGCTGCTCCTTGTTTTCATTAAAAAAGTCTCTGGCCTCTTCTTCCTCTACTTCTATACTGGATATATAATCTTCCTTATGCTTGTTTACAAGGATCTCCTTCCTCAGATTTTCACTAAAGTATTCTCTTGTAATATCGCTAGTCTCTAAAAACTCACTGAACTCCTCTTCTCCACCTGTCATAGCTATATATTCTTCTATTTTTTCAGCTAATTCTTCATCTGAAACAGAGATATCCATATTATCTGTCTCTTTTTTAATTATCTTTTCAAAGATCATCTTATCCAGTATCTGTTCTTTCAATATTTCTTCTAGGGCTCTTCCATCTTCTCCTATTTGAGACATGGCGTCTTCTCCAAACTGCCTAATATAAATGTTCTCAAAGAGATTATACTCATCACTAAACTCTTCTTCTGTGATTTCTTCTTCTCCAACCTTTGCAACTACACCTTCCTTTGGCTGATCACATCCCGTCAGCAAGATAAGCAAAGCCAAGAAAGCTATTGTTATATTTATTTTTTTTAACACTTTCAACATCCTCTCTAGTTAATTTATCTCTAGTTTATCATACTTTATATCTTCATCTCTATTGAAAGTATTTATTTTTTCAATTAATTCTTTCAAGCTGCTTATGATGTCATCTTTGGGCCTAAATCTAATAGATGGATCCTCAGACAAATCAAATTTCAATCTTCTCATATATTGGCCTGACAGATAGTGTACTAGCTCTACTCCTATAGTAGGATTTGAATTAAGATCAAATTCCAGCAATATATCACCAGATTTTTGACTAATGGACTCTATGCCATTTTCACTTGCCATATGACGGATATAGGAAATATCTAACAGGTTCTCAACTTCCTCGGGAAGGTCTCCAAATCTATCTATTAGTTCATCTACTAGCTCCCTATAGTCCTCTATACTGGAAATAGAAGATATCTTCTTGTATACCTCTATCTTTTGCTCTTCATTTTCTATATATCTAGACCTTATATAACCATCTACATTTAGGTCAACAGTAGTGTTTAATGATTCTTCTACTTTTTCACCCTTAAGTCTTTTGATTGCATCATTTAAAAACTTAACATAAAGATCATAGCCTATGGCATCCATATGCCCATGTTGTTTGAGACCAAGAAGATTTCCTGCGCCCCTTATCTCTAAATCTCTCATAGCTATTTTAAAGCCCGATCCAAATTCAGTGAACTCCTTGATAGCTCTTAGCCTTTTTTCAGCTACTTCTGATAGGACCTTGTTCTTTTGATAGGTGAAGTAGGCATAGGCAATCCTATTTGAACGCCCAACCCTTCCCCTCAGTTGATATAGTTGAGATAGTCCCATCTTGTCTGCATCGTGTATTATTATAGTGTTCACATTTGGAATATCTAGACCAGTCTCTATTATAGTAGTGCATACAAGTACATCAATTTCTTTTTCTAGAAAATCTACCATTACATTTTCAAGCTGTCTTTCTCCCATTTGACCATGACCTATTCCAAAGCTCGCTTCAGGGACTAGATCCCTAAGCTTGGAAGTTATTTTATCTATTGATTCAACCCTATTATAGACATAATAGACCTGGCCTCCCCTTGCTATTTCTTTTAATAATGCATCTCTTATCATCTGTTCATTATACTCCACCACATAGCTTTGTACAGGATACCTCTCCTCTGGTGGATCCTCTATTACAGACATATCACGAACGCCCGATAGTGACATGTGAAGGGTTCTAGGGATAGGGGTAGCCGTCAAGGTCAAGACATCAATGTCTTCTTTAAAGGTCTTTAACTTTTCCTTGTGCTTTACCCCAAATCTTTGCTCCTCGTCTACTATCAATAGGCCCAGATCTTTAAATTTAACATCATCAGAAAGCAGCCTATGGGTCCCTATTACAATATCTACCAGGCCCTTCCTTATGTTTTCTATGGTGAGCTTTTGCTTGCTCTTTTTTACAAATCTGCTTAAGGTCCCTATCTTGACTGGAAAATTTGAAAACCTCTCTACAATAGTATTGTAGTGTTGCTCGGCAAGTATGGTAGTCGGCACCAAAAATGCAACTTGTTTTCCATCAAGTATGGCCTTAAAGGCTGCCCTAAGTGCAACTTCTGTTTTTCCATATCCCACATCTCCACATAGGAGCCTATCCATGGGTTTAGAACTCTGCATATCGCTCTTGATTTCTTCTACACTGTTATTTTGTCCTTCTGTTTCTTCATAAGGAAATAAATCTTCAAATTGACTTTGCCACTCATTGTCTTCTGAAAACTGAAAGCCATCATAGCTTTCACGCTTTGCATATAGCTCTAGAAGTTCCTTGGCCATATCCTCTACAGCAAGTTTTGCTCTTTCCTTTGTCTTAGCCCATTCTACGCTCGAAAGCTTGTTTACCTTGGGTTTTATACTATCATTTCCAATATACTTTTGTACTAGGTGCATTTGATCAATTAAAACAAAGAGCTTATCTTGACCCCTATATCTAATGGTCAAATAATCCTTTTTTACTCCCTGGATATCTATCCTCTCTACACCTTCATACCTTCCTATACCATGGTTTTCATGGACAACATAGTCTCCAACATTTAAATCTGACAAGCTGATAGCTTTTCCCCTTGATTTTTTCCTTTTTCTAGAGCTTTTCGCCTTTCCTGCTCCAAATATTTCCTTGTCGCTTATGACTACAAACTTAATATTTGGATATTCAAATCCACCAGCTATGCTTCCACTTGTTATAAAAACTTGGGAGGATTTAATAGCCTTATTTTTTTCTAGCTCAAATGAACTTTCAACTCCCATTTCATCTAGATTTTCCTTAAGTCTACGTCCACGCTCCTCAGTTCCAGAGAGCATGACAATCTTATATCCCCTGTATCTCAAGTTTTCCAGATCTTCTTTTAAGATATCAAGCTTATTGTGGTAGGACTGCATGCCCTTTACCGAAAAGTTATGTATCCCCTTTGGCTTAAAGGTATTGTCAGCACTTAAAATTGCACTATTTACTATTAGTTGCTTGTCCTCCATTTGAGATAATAGACTTTCATATGAATATGAAATCTTGATATGACTCTCTAGTAGCTCTCCAATGGAAAATAAATCTATAAATTTAAAGTTTAAATTCTCTTCTATTCCCCTTAGGCTCTCTTCAATCCTCTTAGGTTCATCCACAAAAACTATGGCATCCTCCTTTAAATATCCTATTATAGAACTTAGGTATTCATCTGGTATATATGGAAGAAGTAGATTCCTATTAGAAATAAACAAATCTTCCTCCAGATAGTTTTTGTATTTATTGAATTTGTTATCTAGGGTTTCTCTTTCTTTTTTATTTAAATCCTCTTTAGACAGAGCCTTCTTCAAGTCCTTCTCTATTCCTTCTATTATTTCTTCCCTATATTCATCAAGGACTAGTATTTCATTTGCAGGTATTATCCTAGCCCTATCCAATATATCTATAGACCGCTGGCTAAGGATGTCGAAGGTCCTTATAGAGTCTACTTCATTGTCAAAGAGCTCAATCCTGTAGGGATGTCTACTTTCAGGAGTGAAAAAATCTAATATTCCACCCCTCAAACTAAATTGTCCTATTCCCTCTACCATAGCCACTCTTTCATAGCCACTATAGACCAAGCTAGCTACAAATTTATCCAGATCTATCTCGCTTCCAAGACTTACTTGATAGGAATTCTCCTTAAAAATCCCTGGACTCATATACTTATCTAGCAGGCTTTCTATATCAGCTACTACTATTGCCTTTTTATTAGATATCAACTTCGCTGCTATATTAATCCTTTCATTTGACCCTTCGTGGCTTGTAGCCTCTACATCATAGAAACTAAGCTCCCTTTTAGATAAGAGATAAACCTCTTCTGCCCCTAGCCCCTTTAAATCTTCATATATCTTTCTTGCACGCATCTCATTGTAGCTAAGTACTAGGACCTGCTCCTCCCTCTTATCCTCTATTGCATATACTGTGTGTGCCAAGCTCTCATCTATGATTCCAAAGCTAGCCAAAGGGCTTAAGGATTTATCTATATCAGCCATTAGCTCCTTAAAGGGCTTTAAATTTTTAATTGGGTCCAATAAAAAATTCTCCATATTTTCACCTCCATTTTAAACACCTAAAGCCCAGGTTAGTCCTGGGCTGGGCGTATCTTATTAAATTGATTCATTGAAGCTTCTATCCCATCCTTTAATATGGTCTCTACAGCTTGTGCGCTATAGGTTAAAGTTTCTTCAATGATTTTTCTTTCATCTTTTGAAAACCTACTCAATACAAAGTCTGATAATTTTTGGCCCTGATATCTCTCTCCTATACCAATTTTTATACGTGGAAAATCTTGACTTCCAAGTAAGGCAATAATAGATTTAAGTCCATTGTGGGACCCAGCACTTCCTTTTTTTCTTATCCTGATATCGGCAAAGTCAATATCGATATCATCTACTATTACTATTATGTCCTTTGGTTGGAGCTTGAAGAAATTTGCAATATCTCTTACTGTCTCCCCGCTATTATTCATATAGGTTTGAGGCTTTACCAAAATAACCTTTTCACCACTTATATTGCCTTCTCCATAAACAGCTTTAAATTTTATTTTATTGACCCTTATATTGTTTCTTTCTGCCAACAAATCTATGGTATCAAAGCCAACATTGTGCCTTGTATTTGCATAGGTCTTACCTGGATTTCCTAGACCTACTATTACATGCAAAGTATCACCTTCTAATCTTTATCGTCAAATAATGTACTTACTGATTCATTGTTGTGAATCCTTCTAATTGCCTCTGCAAATAGAGGTGCAACTGTTATCACTTCTATTTTATCTATTCTCTTTTCATCTGTAAGATGTATGGTATCTGTAATTATAAACTTCTCCATGGCACTTTCTTCAATCCTTTCAATAGCCGGACCAGATAGTACCCCGTGGGTAGCACAGCCATAGACCTTCTTAGCTCCAAAGCTTTTAAGTGCAGACGCAGCCTTGGTGATAGTTCCCGCAGTATCAACTATATCATCTACAAGTATAACATTTTTATCCTTTATATCTCCAATGACATTCATTACTTCTGCAATATTTGCCTTGGGCCTTCTCTTTTCTATGATGGCTATTGGGAGATCTAGTAGATGCGCAAAATTTCTAGCCCTAGTTACCCCACCTATATCAGGTGAAACTACAACCGTATCTTCTTTTGCAATGTCTTCAAAATAATCTGCAAGATTTGGAACACCAGAGAGGTGATCTACAGGTATATTAAAATACCCTTGTATTTGAGCTGCATGCAAATCCATAGTAATCACCCTATCTGCTCCTGCAACAGTAAATAAATCTGCAACAAGCTTTGCAGTGATAGGCTCACGCGCCTTGGCCTTCCTATCTTGTCTTGCATATCCATAATAGGGAACTACAGCATTTATTCTACCTGCAGAAGCTCTTTTACACGCATCTATCAAGATTAATGTCTCCATGAGATTGTGATTTACTGGGTCAGAGGTTGGCTGCACTATGAATACATCAATACCCCTTACTGTTTCTGCTATATTTACATTTATCTCACCATCACTAAAGGTTCCTAAATCACATATGCCTAAAGGTGCATCTAGTTCCTTGCATATTTTTTTTGCAAGGGACCTATTGGCATTACCAGAAAAGACCTTCATTCCACCTCTAAATAACTTCATCCACTTTCCTCCTAAATTTTATCTCTATTTTTTATAGCCCTTTTTTTCTACCCATCCTTCTTTATTTATCTGCTCAGTCCTAGCTATAGATAGTTCGCCTTCCTTTACTTCTTTGGTAATAGTTGAACCAGCAGCTATATATCCCCAATCCTCAACATTTAAAGGTGCGACTAAACTGGAATTACTTCCTATAAAGGCATTGTCTCCAACCCTAGTTCTGAATTTCTCCCTACCATTGTAGTTGACAAAAACTACTCCGCACCCTATATTTACATTAGATCCTATATCTGCATCTCCTACATAGGACAAATGTCCTGCTTTTGAATTATCTCCTAGAGTTGCATTTTTTATTTCAACAAAATTACCTATATTAATATTGCTCCCCAGGTGGCTATTGGGTCTCAAATGAGCATTTGGCCCTATTTTTGTTCCATCATCTACAAAGCTTTTCTCTATTAAAGAAGAGTCTATATTTACCGAGTTCATGATCTTGCTAGATTCAATCCTAGTGCCAGATCTAATGATACAATCTTCACCTATCTCAGTCTCACCCTCAAGGCTTACACCTGGATGAATGATAGTATCTCTTCCTATCTTGACACCAGCTTCAATATAGGTATTGGATGGATGGATTAGGGTTACTCCATTTTCCATATGATATTCATTGATCCTGCTTCTTAAGACTTCTTCACAAAATGCCATTTGAACCCTTGAATTGATTCCATTTATTTCGACAGAATCTTCTATTAAGTAAGCACCTACCTTGTGTCCATCTCTTTTTAATATTTCAATTACATCTGTTATATAATACTCATTTTGAGCATTGTCAGCTGTAATCTTACTTAGAGCATCCTTGAGAAGTCTTCCATCAAAACAGTATATCCCAGAGTTGACTTCATCTATAAGCTTCTCAGATGGGCTTGCATCTCTATCTTCAACTATCTTTGAGATATGACCACCTTCATCCCTTACTATCCTACCGTATCCTTCTAGATCAGATAGTTTAGCTGTTAAGACTGTTCCCTTAAACTTGTTTTTCTTATGATATGATATCAAGCTCTCTATAGTAGTTGATTGAATAAGGGGAGTATCTCCATATAATATCACAACCGTGCTATTATCTTCTATTTCATCAAGAGCCTGCATGACAGCATAGCCAGTCCCGTAAGGGAAATCTTCACCAATAGGCTGGCTTTTAAATATTATAGGCTCATCTTTAAAGTGTTCTCTTACCTCTTCTCCACTATGTCCAACTACTACGATATTTTTTTCTAGATTAGCAGCCTTGCTCTCATCTACTACATAGCTCAGTATAGTTTTCCCACAAAGTTTATGTAGGACCTTGGATTTCTTTGAGCGCATTCTACTTCCTTCTCCTGCTGCTAAAATAATTGCCATTTCCATATTTTCACCTCATTTAAAATATATCCTATAAAGTAGGTCCCTATACTATTCTAACTTATTTTTATAATAAGTCCACTAATAATTCTATAATATGGGATATTTTCCTCAATATGGGCATAGAAAAAGCCCCCTAGGGGACCCTCTCTATAATATAAGTTCAACTTCTTCTTTTTCATCAGCTTCATCAGTTTCTTTGATTTCTTCAATTTTTTCCTCTTCAAGCTTTTCTTCTTCAGCTAAACTCTTCTCATACTCTTCAAAAATAGCCTGCTGGATTATCTCCCTGGTCTCCGAATTGATTGGATGAGCAATGTCTCTAAAGTCTCCATCTCCCATTCTTCTGCTAGGCATAGCTACAAACAAGCCATTTTGCCCATCAATTACCTTGATATCATGTACTACAAACTGATTGTCAAAGGTTACTGAAACTATAGCCTTCATCTTTCCTTCCTGTGAGATTTTTCTCATTCTTACATCTGTGATCATCATTTTAGTTCACCTTCCCTTTAGTTTTATGTCAAAAGTATTTGTATTCTTATATATTCGACACCAAGATGGAAAAGTCCTTCTTTTTTGCAAAAGTTTTTTAAAGTATTTTTATATATCTTAGAAGCTAGGCATTCTAAGATATTTCAATGTGATATTTAGTCCCATATTAGATAAATCTCTTTAATTTTTCCTCTAATATGATATAATCATTAAATAGTAGTTTTAACTTTGAAAAACACAAGATTAAATTGATGATAAATAAAGAAAAATATAGCTATTAAGACGCATTATTAAATAGGAGGAGTTCCATGTTTGAGTTTTCAATAGATAAAAACAGTTATTCAAATGTTCATTTTATAGGTATAGGAGGCATATCTATGAGTGGGCTTGCAAAAATACTTTTAGACAATGGCTACAAGGTATCAGGTTCAGATACAAAAGACAGTGAAATTATAAAGAAATTAAAGGCTTTGGGTGCAGAAATCCACACAAGTCATTCAGCTGAAAATATAAATAATTCTGATCTAGTCATATATACAGATGCCATATCAGAGGATAATGAAGAATTAAGGAAAGCATTTAAACTCAATATACCTGTAGTTGATAGGGCTACATTTCTAGGTGCGCTTATGAAAAACTTTAAGAGTACAATAGCTGTATCAGGTACCCACGGAAAAACAACTACTACTAGTATGTTATCTACTATCTTAAATAGATCTGATTTGGACCCCACTATACTTTTGGGTGGAGATTTGGACGAAATAGGCGGAAATATAAAACTTGGATCAAAGGATCTTCTCTTGACTGAAGCCTGTGAATACAAGGGTAATATATTGAAATACTTTCCCAAGACATCTATTATTTTAAATATTGATGAGGACCATCTAGATTTTTTTGATGGAATAGACCATATAAAAGAAACTTTTGTTCAATACGCAAGGAATCTTTCCAAGGACAGCCTACTTATTATCAATCTGGATGACCCAAATTCACAAGCAGTAATAGATGCTACATCAGCAAGTGTCCTTAGCTTTGGAATTTCACCTCATGCAGATTTTAGGGCTCAAAACATACGCTTCACCAAGGAGGGTTTCCCTTCCTATACTCTAAATTACAAGGACAAGGAGTTTTTCAATATAGAACTTAGCGTAATGGGATCTCACAATATATATAACTCTATGGCAAGTGTCATAGCTGCAAAGAACGAAGGTCTCAATAAAGAGTTAATAGAAAAAAACATTAAAATATATAGCGGAGTCCACAGAAGATTGGAATTTAAAGGTTTCTACAATGGAGTAAAGATAATAGACGACTATGCACACCATCCTACTGAGATAAAAACCAGTTTGCACTCAATTAGATTGTCTAAACCAGGAAAAATTTATTGTATATTCCAACCACACACCTATACCAGGACAAAACTTCTCTTTAAAAACTTCTCTGAAGCCTTTGGCGATGCAGATAAGATAATCATCACTGATATCTATGCCGCTAGGGAAAAAGATAATGGAATGGTACACTCTAGGGACCTAAGCAAGGCTTTGACTGAAAAGGGATTGGATGCCAGCTACATTAAAAACTTTGAAGATATAGCTGATTACTTACATGACAATGCCGAGGAAAATGATGTCATAGTTACCATGGGAGCTGGGAGCATCTACTCCTTATCTGAGATCTTGTTAAATAAGGAAAAAGAAAAAGCTGCAGTATAAAAATACAGTTAATATATGGTTAATATAAAAAAATATAAGAAAAAATAAAATAATGGATAGAAACTAGATAAGTATTGTTTCTATCCATTATTTCAAATGATTAATATGTGAAGAATCCTTCCTTTGTTTTCCTACCTAATTTCCCGCCCCTGACCATTTTTCTAAGAAGTGGGTGGGCCCTATATTTTGAGTCTTTAAATTCATCATACAAGACATCCATAATTGCCAAGCAAACATCTAAGCCTACCAAATCTCCAAGGGCCAAAGGTCCCATTGGATGATTTGCGCCGAGTTTCATGCCTTGGTCTATGTCCTCTGCACTTGCAAGTCCATCAGCATATATGCCGATAGCTTCATTGATCATAGGTATAAGTATTCTGTTTACAACAAATCCCGGAGCCTCTTCTACCTCTACTGGAGTTTTTCCAAGATCTTTTGAAAGTTCGACTATTTTATCCTTAACATCTTCAGAACTTGCGATCCCCTTGATCACTTCAACCAACTTCATCACTGGAACTGGATTAAAGAAGTGCATCCCAATCACCTTGTCTGGTCTACTTGTAGAACTACCGAGCTCAGTAATAGATAGGGAGGATGTATTTGTCGCAAGTATAGTATCCTCCTTGCAAATCCTATCAAGTTTTCCGAATATCTCTTTTTTAAGATCCATATCTTCAGATATAGCTTCAATAATTAAGTCCCTATCTTTTAAATCTTCAAAGTCACTTGTAATACTTATATTATTTAATGTGTTCTCCATGTCTTCCTTGCTTATTCTATCTTTTGATAGGAGCCTATCCAATCCTTTTTCTATAGATTTTATACTGGCTCTTGGATTTTCCTCGTCAATTGATCTGACCCACATAGTAGTCTCGTATCCTTTTTGAGCGAATATCTGTACTATACCAGCTGCCATAGTGCCCCTACCTAATACACCTATCTTTTTCATATAAATACCCCTCCAATAAATTATTTTAGCTTATATTCAGGCCTTCTCTTTTCCAAAAAAGCCTTCATACCCTCTTTTTGATCTTCAGTTGAAAAACAAATTGCAAATAGATCTTCTTCTATAGACATAGCCGTGTCTATATCTGCCTGCATGCCCCTATTGATAGACTCCTTAGAGTTTCTAACAGCTATTTGAGCCTTTGATGATATCTTTTCTGCCATTTCTATGGCAGCTTCCATAAGTAAGTCTGGAGCTAGGACCTTGTTCACCAAGCCAATCCTATAGGCTTCATCTGCCCTTATGGCATCTCCAGTAAATATGAGTTCCTTAGCTATCCCCTCACCCACAAGCCTAGGAAGCCTTTGACTTGCTCCAAATCCAGGAGTAATTCCAAGACCTACTTCTGGCTGTCCAAACCTTGCCTTTTCAGATGCAAGTCTAATATCACATGCCATGGCAAGCTCACATCCACCACCTAGAGCAAATCCATTTACCGCAGCTATAACTGGCTTCTCCATATTTTCAATTTTCCTAAATAAATCCATCCCCAGCCTTGCAAATTTTTTAGCCTCTAGGACATTCTTGTCTTTCATCTCCTCTATATCAGCCCCTGCAACAAAGGCCTTGCCACTTCCTGTTAGTATGATCACATAGACGTCCTCGTCCCTTGTGACTTGATCAAGCATAAGGTCTAACTCTGTCAGTAGTTCTCTATTAAGTGAGTTCATAGCCTCTGGTCTATTGATACGTATAATTCCAATATTCTTTCTTTTTTCATACAACAAAGTCTCCAAAAAAATCCCCTCTCAGTCTTTATAATTATTTGTTAATAGTCTATCAATCTTTTGATGATAAATCAACTTCAATAGCTAAAAATTATATATGAAGGGCTGGATGAGTCGACTCATCCAGCCCTTCATATATAAATATAATCCTAGATAACCTTTAAAAGAACTATGGCTATATCATCTTCTTGTTCTCCCCAGCTAAAACGTATTATATTATCTTCAATTTCTAAAACTGTAGCCCCTCTATTTTTTTCAAGTAAATTTAAAATTCCTTCAACACCAAACTCATGTCCATCCTTGTTTCTGACTTCTGTAACTCCATCAGTATATAAAAGGATCTTATCGTCTTTTTTCAAGAGTAGACTCTTTTCATCATAGTTTACTTGCTCGAGTAGGGAGATTATTGGATATCCCTTGAGTTCAAGCAGGTCTATCTCACCTTCTTCACTATAAACGATAGGCATACAGTTGTGTCCTGCATTTGAATACCTAAACTCATATGTGGATTTGTTGAAAATACCATAAAATATAGTAAAATATCTATCTACTTCTAAATTCAATTTAAAGAATTGAGTCTGAAGTTCTTTTAAGGCTAGTGAAGGACTGAATATCTCATCTTTTATAGACCTCATACTCTGCCTAATAAACATGGTCATCATAGAGGCCGAAACACCATGTCCAGATACATCAGCTATATATATGCCCAAATGATCTTCATCTACCTGAAATATATCAAATATATCACCGCTAAGCATCTCAGAAGGGCTATATAGATAGTCAATGTCTAAATTATATTTATTTCCAGCCTCTGGAAGTATTTTCTCTTGAATCTTTCTAGCTACAGCTAGGTCTCTTTGCATTTTTTTGTTTCTTTCGATTAACTCTAGCTCTAGCTTTCTCTCTCGAGTCACATCTCTAAAAACCTCTACCGCAGCAAATATTTCTCCTTTCTTGTTTGTCACAGGGGAAGATTTAACTGAAAATTGCCTACCGTATATGGTTTCTTCTTTTTGAACTACTTCACCAGTATCTATGGTCCTTTCTGTAATACAGAAATTACACACCTCTTCTTTTCCATAGGCAACATAACATTTGCCACCTACTATATCCTCACCAAGGGCAGCTTTGATAGCCCTATTGGCATAGATGATAGTACCACTTCTATCTACTACCCTAACCCAGTCAGCCATGCTTTCTAGTACATGATAGTTCAAAATACCAGACTCTTCAATTTCTTTTTTAATATGCTTTAAATCCTCTGTGTTTAGCATGTAATCACCTACCTGGCATTATTTTTTGATATTAATATTCTACACATACTTCCCTATCCTCAGAGTACCTAGCCATTGAATAGAGTGTATCTGACAATCTATTTACATATTTAATTACTAGTGGATCAATTTCTACATGACCTGAAAGAGTAATTATCCTTCTCTCTGCCCGCCTACATACTGTTCTACTAACATGGAGATGGCCAGCTTTTTTCCCAAATCCATTTAATATAAAGCAATTTGGATCCTCAATCCTTCCCATATAGATATCAATTATTTTCTCCAGCTCATCTATATCCTTTTCTACTATATGATGCCTTACCTTTTCTGGATCTTCTGTAGCTAGTATTGATGCAACTGTAAAGAGTTTGTTTTGTATGCCATGGATAAAGTCATACATTTCCTCATCTTCTACATAGTTTTTTGCAAGACCTAGTGAGGCTCCTAGTTCATCTATAGTTCCATAGGCTTCAACCCTCATATCATCTTTATAGACTCTTCTGCTATCAAATAAGCTAGTTTTTCCCTTGTCGCCTGTCTTTGTATAAATAGTCATTTTACCATTCCCTTCTATAAATAAATTCTTAGTTTTTCCTTGGTGGCCTTGGCCCGTAGTATTGGTAGTAGTCTACCTTTATTCGCCCATTGTAGAGCTTTCTCTTTCTATCAGCTTTTTTCCCATAATATTTTTCAAATTCTTCATCTGCTGTAATCGCATACAGAGACCAGGTGTCGAGTTCTTCAAATCTAGCTCCCAGATCTTCATATATCTTCCTCAAATCCTCAACTTCTCCTATACGCTCCCCATAGGGTGGATTTGTAATCACCACGCCATATTCGTTGTTGAGTTCAGCCTCCCTAAAGTCCTTGATAAAAAAAGCTATATCTTCTTCAAGACCAAAATTTGCAGCATTGTCCCTGGCACGTAAGATTGCCTTCCTATCTATATCAGCACCAAGTATGTGAAGTTTAGTTTCAGTATCCATAGCCTTGAATGCTTCTTGCTTGGCTTCCTTCCAGTATTCAGCCTTTACTCTTGGCCAGTCCTCTGATGCAAAGTTTCTATCGAGTCCTGGGGCCATGTTTCTTCCGATCATTGCTGCTTCTATAGGTATAGTTCCAGACCCACAAAAGGGATCAAATAATACCCTCTCCTTATTCCAAAAACTTAAAAGGATCATTGCAGCTGCAAGGGTCTCCTTGATTGGTGCATCTCCCTGTCTGCTCCTATATCCTCTCTTGTGAAGCCCTTCTCCAGAAGTATCTATGGTAATGGTCGCTATATCTTTTAATAGAGCCACTTGAATAGTATATTTTGCCCCTGATTTTGTAAACCAGTCTGTGTCATATTTGGTCTTTAATTTCTCAACCACTGCCTTTTCGACTATTCTCTGACAGTCAGGCACACTAAATAGTTTTGAATTTATACTTTTTCCCTCTACTATAAAATTTCCATCTTCAGGTATCCACTCATCCCAAGGAAGAGCCTTAGTCTTTTCAAATAATTCATCAAAGCTAAGGGCTTTAAATTCTCCCATCTTAAGGAGCACCCTATCTGCACTTCTTAGCCAGTAGTTGGCCCTTGGTATATCACGCTCTTCAGCTTGAAAAGTGACCTTGGCATTTTCTACCTTTAAATCATTATATCCTAAATCCATCAGTTCTCTTTTCACTACTGCCTCAAGTCCAAATGTAGCTGTTGCTATAAGTTCTATTTTACTCATATAATCTCTCCTAAATTAATCTATGATACTATTATACTCTAAAATATAAATATTATCTAATATTATTGAATATTATTTTGTAATAAGGGTATAAAATGTATTGAAGTCAAAAACAATAAATTAAATGGAGGTTTTTATATGAAGAGTTTAGGAAGTTTATACCAAAGTGGAGACTGGAAGGGCGAGAAGCACGTACCAGTTATCCATGCACCAGAGTCAGCAAAAAAAGATGAAAATATAGAAGTAAGACTGATGGTTGGTGAAGAAATTGGTCATCCAAACACTTTCGAGCACCATATAGCTTGGATGAAGCTTTATTTCCAACCAGAGGGCGGCAAGTTCCCAGTAGAAATAGGAACAGCTAACTTTTCCGCACACGGGGAAGCTGATTTATTTACAGATTCAAATGTAGTATTTAACTTCAAGGCAAATAAATCAGGTACATTGTATGCAAGTTCTTACTGTAATATCCACGGTCTTTGGGAGAACAGTGCAGAATTAAAGGTAGAATAGTATAAAAACAAAATAAATAGTACAAGTAAAATTGTCATTCCGAAGGAAGAATCTTAGTCCAAGACTTTTTCCTATCCTGGAATGACAATTTTACTTAAATTATTTTTTTACTTGACAAGAAAGTTAAGTTATTGTAAGATAAAATTCAATTATATATGTAGAAACTATGAAGGATAAGAGTAGTCTTTCTAGGAAAATCCACAGAGAATAGGCTGGTGCTGAGAGGCCTATATCCTAAAAAGACGAAGTACATATCTGGAGTTCAATCGCGACTTCCACACGTTACGTGGCTTGAGGCTTTATGCAAATTAAGGTGGTACCACGGGTTTATCTCGTCCTTTCGACGATATAAGGCCCTTTTTTTATACAAATTTTGAGGAGGTATTATATGAATAATGTATTTGATATACTTAAGGAAAGAGGTTATATTGATCAGGCGACCTATGAAGATGAGTTAAAAGAACTACTTGGAAATGAATCTGTAGCTTTTTATATAGGATTTGATGCTACAGCAGATAGTTTGACACTCGGACATTTTCTTCAGATTATGGTTATGATGCATATGCAAAATCACGGTCACAAGCCTATAGCTCTGCTTGGTGGTGGAACTACAATGATAGGGGATCCATCTGCTAAGTCTGATATGAGAAAACTGATGACCAAGGAAATGATCGACTACAATGCAAGTAGATTCAATGAACAATTATCTCAGTTTATTGACTTTGAGGACGACAAGGCCCTAGTGGTTAACAATGGTGACTGGCTCTTAGACCTTAATTTTGTAGATTTCATGAGAGAAATAGGAGTTCATTTTTCAGTCAATAGAATGTTAGGCTTTGATTGCTACAAGAATAGACTAGAGCACGGGCTTACATTCTTTGAATTTGGATACATGCTCATGCAAAGCTATGACTTCCTCCACCTATACAGGGAATACGACTGCAAGCTTCAACTTGGTGGAAGCGACCAATGGTCAAATATGCTTGGAGGATATGAGCTAGTTAGAAAAATTGAAGAAGATAAGGTTTATTCAATGACCTTTAAACTTCTTACAACAGCTTCAGGTATCAAGATGGGTAAGACTGAGGCAGGTACAATATGGCTAGACCCAGAAAAGACTCCACCATATGAACTATACCAGTATATGAGAAACACAGACGATAGGGATGTAGAGAAATTCCTCAGCCTTCTTACCTTTCTTCCACTAGAAGAAGTTAGAAGACTCGGTTCACTAGAGGGGGCAGAAATAAACAAGGCCAAGGAAGTACTGGCATTTGAAGTAACCAAGTTGATCCACGGACAAGAAGAAGCTGAAAAATCTCAAACAGCTGCTAGATCTCTATTCACCGGATCTGCCGACCAAGGTTCTATACCCTTTACAGAAATGGAAAAAGACCTATTCAAAGAGGGAATTGGAGTCCTAGACCTCTTAAAAGATCTAGAACTCACCAAGTCCAATGGCGAGGGAAGAAGACTTGTAGAACAGGGCGGTATATCTATAGACGATGTAAAGGTTGAAGATATAGGACGCATAGTAGGCCTAGAAGATTTTAAAGACGGTAAGATATTGATCAAAAAAGGTAAAAAAGTCTACCATCAGGTAAGAATATAAGTAAAATTCACAAAAGCCAAGTATAACTTAGATTTAAAACTAAGCTATACTTGGCTTTTTATTTATTTTAATTTGCTCTGAAATTGATTAGCAATCTAGACTCTTATAATAGAGTTGGAGTTGATTTGATTTATTCAGTCCCTTCTACTAGGGCTAGCTTCTCCAAATACTATATTGCCATCGTCTATGGACTCTACTATGGCTAGGGACTCAAGCTTAACCCCTATGGACCTTATTTCATCTCCACCTTTTTGGAAGCCCTTTTCTATTACTATACCTATGCCAGAAAGATTGCATTTAGCCATATCCAATATATCTATAAGACCCCTAGCTGCCTTTCCCTTTGCCAAAAAGTCGTCTACTATAAGTATGTTTTCACCCTCATTTAAATACTTTTTAGACACTCTTATAGTATAGGTTTTGCCCTTTGTATAAGAGTAAACATCACTCTCATATGTATCCTTGTCTAGATTCTTTGATTCTGTTTTCTTTGCAAATACCACAGGAACATTGAAGTACTGAGCTGCTATGACAGCTATGGCTATTCCGGAAGCTTCAATGGTCAGTATCTTATCTATCCTTACGCCTTCAAATCTTGATTTAAATTCTTTGCCTATGGCATTTAAAAGGTCTATGTCTATCTGGTGATTTAAAAAGCTGTCTACCTTGATTACATTACCTGGCTTTACATCCCCATCTTTTATCATTCTATTTTTTAATAATTCCATATAATCTCTCCAATTTATTTTATTATGACAAGTCCTAAAAAGACTTAAAAGGGATACTAAGATAATCCTTAGTTCCCCAGTATCTCCTCTATTATCACATGAGTCTTGCAACCCTCTTTAAAATCAATAATATCAGCCTCTTTTCCCTCTATAGCTCTTAAGAAATTGTCAAATAAATTTACTAGAGAATCTATCTCCTCTAGTTCTATTTTTTTAGGTGTTTCATCCTTTTTAGAGAAATATAGGTCATTCCAATTTCTAAGGCTAATAGTTCCATTTGAGCCAATTATATTAAATTCAAGTTTTTCTTTCATTCCAATATCAGAAATACAGTTGATTAGTACTTCTATATCCCTTATATTTGCCTTAGTCAAAAGACTTTTTTCAGCCCTATATGTATCTGTTGGATAATTTACAAAGGATTTAATCCCTTCTATATCTCCAAATAATCTTTGCATCAACTGAATATAATGCGTGACTACCTCCCTAGTAAATCCTCCTTGTTCCCTGGTCACTATCCAAGGATTCTTTTGCCAAGGTCTAGGCCACTCCCTGAAATATCCATGAAATTCCACTCTTAAAATATGACCTAGAGCATTTTTATCTAAGAGTTCCTTGATTTTTTTATATACACTGCGGTATATAGTAGGAAAATTCATAGCATATACTATATCTTCGCCGTTTGAAAATTCAGCCATAGTCTCTGCTTCTTCTCTTGAATTGGCCAGTGGTTTTTCACACAGAAAATGTTTGTTGGACTTAAATATATCTATAGCATAATAATAGTGAAATTTGGGCGGAACTGCAAGATAAATTATATCTATTTCACCATCATCTAATAGCTCCTCATAAGAGCTGTAGCCATCTATCCAATATTTTCTAGATATTTCAAGCATCCTATCCATATCCCTGTCATATAATCCCTTGATTTTAACATCGGGATGATTCATTGAAGCATTTATTAATCTTTCTGCCATTACCCCAGCACCTATAATTCCTAAACTATACTTTTTTCCCATCTTTCACCCTTCTTTCTATTTAGACTAACGAAATATAACTCTAATTGTAACACATAGATGAAGTTTTTAAAATGAATATTTTAAATAATCTCGATTATATATATTTATCCTGCATAAGCTGGTAAAATTTGTGGTATAAATTAAGATGAAAGGCCAGGGGATAATAAATGGATAATACAAATGCAATAAAATTGTTAAATAATCTTAAAAAAGCAATAATAGGCAAGGACCAAGTACTAGAGATGCTAATCATCTGTCTAATATCAAGAGGTCATCTACTTATTGAAGATGTTCCGGGTGTAGGAAAGACAACTCTTGTGAAGGCATTGGCAAAGAGCATAGGCCTAAGCTACAAGAGAGTTCAGTTTACATCCGATTTGATGCCTTCAGATATCATTGGAGTAAGTGTATACGACAAAGAAAGCAGCTCTTTTATCTTTAAAAAAGGTCCCATATTCAATCAAATATTTCTTGCAGATGAAATAAATAGGGCATCGCCTAAAACCCAATCTAGCCTTCTCCAAGCTATGGCTGAGGGTGAAATTTCTACAGATGAAGGCCACTATATTTTAAAAGGGCCATTTATGGTGCTTGCAACTCAGAACCCTCTTGAATATCAGGGTACATTTCCACTTCCCGAAGCTCAGCTAGATAGGTTTTTGATGCGCCTATCCCTAGGCTACCCTGAAAAAGAAGACGAAATAGCCATACTAGAAAATTACAAGAGTATAAGAAAACTTGAAAATATTGAGGCAGTTTTATCCAGAGAAGATATACTAGCCATGCAAGACCAGACAGATAATTTGACAGTGAAAAAAGCTATAATAGATTATATTGTAAACATATCAAATTCGACTAGAAACAACAAGGACTTGATCCTAGGAGCAAGCCCCAGAGCCTCTATAGATCTGTTAAGAGCTGCAAAGGCCCATGCCTATATAAGAGGTCGCGACTATGTGATTCCCGATGATGTAAAAAAAATAGTTCCAGCTGTCCTGTCACATAGACTTATGCTATCATCTGAGGCTAGAATCGAGAGAAAAAATATAGCTGATATATTGAATGCTATATTGAAAGGAATATATGTGCCGGTGATTTCAGATGAAGAACAATAGAGTTTTAGCCTTATTTCTTTTTCTTTTAACTCTTATGTCTACAATACTTGTAGGCGGGACTCTTCCTTATTTTATTTTTTATATACTAATACTAGCCATATCAATTCCCTTAATTCAAAGCCTAATCTCTATCAGGAGTTTAGAGGCTCGTATTATAGTGCCCGAAGCTTCCCTTTATAGCGATGATAAGATAGACCTAAATTACAAAATAAGCAACACTGGATTTTTCTCAATACCCTATCTTGAAATTGAAGATGAAATCTCCAAAAAACTTACTAAAAAAGATCCCAAAAAAACAATTATATCATTAGAAAAGGCTGAGAGTTATCGGGAAAATAAAACCATATATCTAAATAGAAGGGGCTACTATGAGTTGGTATCCATCAAGGTCCGTGTTAGAGATGTCTTTGGCCTGTATTCTTTTAATAAAACCTTGTCCAGTTCTTCTTCACTCCTAGTCTATCCACGCCCTATAGAAATAAATAACTTTAAAATAATATCCAGCCAAGTATCAGGAGAGCTTTTGGTAGATGAGTCTACCTCTAAGGATAAGACTAGCATCGAGTCTTTTAGAAACTATGTTTCAGGAGATTCTATTAAATCTATCCATTGGAAATTAAGCGGAAAATTTGACCAGTTGATAATTAAAGAATATGAAAACAGCGGAGACACAAACACCCTCCTACTAGTAGATAATTCAAAGGAGAATTTTTCAAATGATCTGGATAGAAGAACTGAAGATAAATCGGTTGATATCGCCCTTAGCATTATAGACTATTGCCTCAGAGAAAACATCCCAACCACTTTAAAAACTCAAAGAGAAGATTCTCCTATGACTTTACAGGGTCAAGAAGAAGGAGATTTAAAATCATTTTTAGAGCTATTGGCAAAATTGCAAGCAGACGGAACTTACAGCTTTAAATCCTTTGTAGATAGCCAGGTAGAGAAGAGTAGAAAAGACACCACCCTTATCTTGATATCCAATTCCCTTGATAGAGAGATAGCCTCTAGGATCTTGGATATCAAAATGAAGGGACTTAATATTATCTCTATCTTTGTTACAGATATTGAAAATAGTTTTAGAAGGATTGATGTGGATTTAGAAGTAAGACTTCACCAGGAGGGAATCCCGCTCTATATAATTGACTACAAGGACAGTGTAAAAAATATACTGGAGGGCTATCATGAATAAGGATGGAAGATATCTATTTAATCTCATATATTTTGTATTTGTATTTACTTTAACTACTCTTATAGGAAATATAATATCACTTGATATAAATATATTTTATCAGGTATTGATAGTCCTTATATTTATATTTTTTATCAAATTTTCCATATACAAGCCCTTCTTATTTCCCTTGATCATACTTTTAAGCTCCATAGTCTCATTCATATTAAATAGATATATTAGTTTTTTACCTGGTCTTTTTAATAGACTAGGATATCTATTTGAGAATATAATTCAAAATCTCAGAGGAAGACAAGAGGTCTTTGAGGAGAATATTATTTTGTTTTGGCTTATCATTTTATTTATAGTATCTATATTTACATGCTTCTTTATATTTAAAAAGAAAAAACCTTGGCTATTGTTCTTTACTTATATGCCTGTATTTTCCTATTATTGGTATACTTTCTATAATGAAGCCTTGTTTTTTATGGCCATATTTCTAATCTCCTTTATAGGACTTGTTGGACTCAATTCATATGCGCGCGAGAGTAGAAGACTCTCATCTTCTCCTGACTATGAACTAAAGAATATTTATCCAAACTGGAGAAAAACTATTATCAGCTACGCCTTTATCATAGTTGTAATAGCTGGTCTTATACCTAAAAATAGTGACTATATATCCTGGCCCTGGCTTAGTAGAAGGGTCACTTCAGCCTTCCCTATTGTAGAAGAATTTCGGGCCTCTGAAAAAAATAGCAGGAGGAGCGGCGAGGCCAGTTTGTTCGACTTTTCAAATACTGGATTCATGGGTGAAAACTCTAGACTTGGGGGACCTGTAGAATTAAGTGATAAAAAAGTGATGACAGTCCTAAGTCCAAGATCAATATATTTAAGGGGAAATGTCTTGGAGGAATATAGTGGCTTTAATTGGATGACTGATGAAAATTCCTATGAGTCCTACAATCTCAAGGATGATTTTAGTCGACTGACTACAGATGAGAGATTGCTTTACTACAGGCAGGAAGAGATCACCATCACAAATGAACTCTTTTCTTCTACTACTATATTTTCTCCCTATAGGCCCTACAAGGTTTTTTCCAATGATTCCTACCCCCTCCTTGTAGATAGAAATCATGCTATAAAGGCCCCAGATGGAGTCTACAAGGATGAAAACTATCTTGTTCGTCTTCAAAGTCCACTGGCTTATGGAATCCTTAAGTCAAAGGGCATAGATATGAAAAAGTCAGACCTTGAAAATTTAAATCTCTACCTGGCCCTGCCAGATAATATAAGCCAGAGAACTAGAGATCTCACTAGGGAGATAGTGTCTGAAAGTGAAACTGACTTTGATAAGGCTGTGACTATCGAAAACTTTCTACGAACAAATTTTCCCTACAATTTGCAGGTAGAGGAAATTCCAGATGGTTGGGAGTTTGTAGACTACTTTCTATTTGAGGGTGGAGAAGGCTACTGTACCTACTATGCAAGTGCAATGGCTATCATGCTTAGGATAGAGGGTATTCCGACAAGGTATATAGAAGGATATTTAGTCAAGGACAGAATAGATGAAGGAAAATATGAGGTCAGGCAAAGAAATGCCCACGCCTGGGTAGAGGCTTATATAGAGCCGGTAGGATGGATGACCTTTGAAGCTACGCCAGCATTTGAACTCTCACCCAGATTTGAAAATTATAATTTGGATGAAAGCAGGGATATAGACGGATTTGACAATAGTGATATAGCCCTTGAAGATTTTCAAAATCTTGGCAGAGGCCAGGATAACTTAGATGGAGAGATTGAAGATGATCCTGATCTAGCCATGGATGGGGCTCCTGAAAATGAATCAGAGATAAACTATCAATACACCCTGGCTACAGTCTTAGCTATACTCCTTTTCTTTTTCTTCTTAAATATATCAAGAAAGTTTTGGAATATAAGAAAAGAAAAGAAGCTCTTTATGGTACTTTCTAAAGATGAAAAAATAAAATATCTATACAAGGACATCTGCAAGATAATTTCCAAGCTTGGATATGAGCAAAAATCTGGTGAGACTCATTTTGAGTATGCAGACAGGGTCAACTACAAGTTCTATGGTTTAGATGGTATAGGAATAAGGAGGGTTACAGAAATATTTGTAAGTGCAAAATATAGCGACTCTCCATCTTCAGAGGAGGATTTTAACCTGGTTTTAAATTATAAGCATGAGATGGAAAATAGATTGAAAAATCATCTAGGTAAATTTAAATACTATTATCTAAAATATATAAGGGCCAGGCTCTAGTTTTAGATATAAAAACAACTCCAAGTAACTAATCTAATTTATATTACTTAGACTAGCTGCTTGGAGCTTTCATATCAATCTTACATCTATTTTCATTTTAAATATCTATATTATTTTAAATCAATTAATCTCTTGCAAAATACTGGTGTATGCTGCCCTTTATGTCAGCTCCAAGTGATTTCAATGTAGTGTCTAAGGCCTTTAAGGTGATATAGAGTTTTTCTTCATAGCAATTCTCTCCCATGTGTCCTATCCTAAATACCTTGCCATCGAGGTCTTCAAATGCTCCTGCAATCATTATATTGTGTTCATCTAGCATGGTATTATATATATCCTTAAAGGATATTCCTTCGGGAACTAAGATTGTAGTTACAGTATTTGCATGGCCCTCTATTGGATAAAGTTCAAGTCCTGCACTTATCAGAGAGTATCTGACCATTTCCGCTATTTCCTTGTGTCTTTTTACATAGTCTCCTTCTTCTAAGAGTATGTCAAAGGCCACATCGTTTCCATAGATATTATTTGAAAGTTGAGTGTATGGAAACAGCTTGTCCCTATACCAGTTCTTCCAAATAAGCAAATTGGCATAAAAGGATGCTATTGGTGTTTTCCTATTCTCCATAGTCTCCCAAGCTCTCTTGCTTACAGAGACAAAGGTAAGACCGGGCGGACTGGAGATACACTTTTGACTTCCAGATATAACTAGGTCTAGTCCCCATTTGTCAACTTCTAGCTCTTCTCCACCCAAGGATGAAACGCTATCTACTATAGACAGTATATCGTATTTATTTAAAAGCTCTCCTATCTCTCCCGCTGGATTTGTAAGACCAGATGGGGTTTCACAATGTACAAAGGTCGCTAGCTTGAAATCATGGTCCTCTTTTAAAAATTCTTCTAATTTTTCCACATCTATGGCCCTTCTATAGTCTCCAGTAAAGAAAACTACTTCTGCTCCGTAGATCTTAGCAAAGTCTCCAAAGCCTTTTCCATAGATTCCATTGTCAATACAAAGGACCCTGTCACCCTCTTCTATAAGAGAAGCACATGCAGCCTCAAGACCGAGTATTCCCTCTCCCCCCAATATAAGGACATCTTCTTCAGTATTGTATATTTTTTTCAACTTCTCGCAACTAGCCTTGTAAAACTCGAAAAAACTTGCATCCAAATCTGGATTAGTGGCTTCTCTTGCCATGGCAGCTCTTACTCTTTCATTTACCTGAGTAGGACCTGGCGTCATGATAAATGGTATCTTCATATTATCCCTCCACTTTCGTATGGTTACACTTTTCTGGTCAATAAGTACACTTTAATTATATCATCTTTTATAGCTTAGTCAAATGATTTTATCCATAGATAAACTTTCTTCTAATTTATTTATGATAATATCTCCTTCTAGCATTTATCTTATGTCTCAAAATATCCTTTACTTCTATTGAAAAGGCTCAAGAAAAACTTAAAATTAAAGCTATCCCTGAGCCCTTCAGATCTTAATATTATATTAAGTTCCACAAAAGGTCCTATAAGCTTTATTTGACTTTGGTGGAAGTTTTGCATATTTTTCTTGACTCTTTTCATAGCCATAAGGATTTTTCAACTCTTTTAAAAAGTCATTGAAAGGACCATAATCTCCATCCACAGCAGCTTCCAATACTTCTTCTACCTTGTAGTTTCTGGGGATTATATATGGATTATTCTCCTTCATTATGCTTTTTATCTTGTCCATAGATAAATCCTGACTCTGGGTCCTATCCTTCCACCTGCCATGCCAAGCTTTGAAATCTTTACTATCAAATAGCTCCAATAGATCAAATTCATCTAGGCTAAGGGCCACAAAAACATTTGTATAATCGGCTGTCTTCTCCTTCATGATAGTCAGGAGTTCATCTATTAAATCTAAATCATCTTCCCTAGCTTCTATAAGGCCAAGTTTTCTTCTCATTCCACTTAACCAATAGCTCCTACATAAGGGCTCAAATCTATTTAAAGCTTCTTTGGCAATTTCTATAGCCCTGTCCCTATCTTCATCTAGTAGGGGAAGTAGGGTTTCTGCAAATCTAGTTAGATTCCATTCACCGATACTCGATTGATTTCCATAAGAATATCTTCCCTGCCTATCAATGGAACTAAAGACAGTAGCTGGATCGTATATATCCATAAAGGCACATGGCCCATAATCTATGGTTTCACCGCTTATGGTCATATTATCTGTATTCATGACCCCGTGAATAAAGCCCACAAGTTTCCATCTTGCTATAAGGGAGGCTTGAAGGTCTATTACTCTTTCAAGCAAGGAGAGATAGGGATTGGCATCATTTTGTATCTCCCCAAAATGCCTCTCAATCGAGTAATCAGAGAGCTCTTTTAAATCATCAAGGCTTCCCCAAGCTGAAGCATATTGAAATGTTCCAAATCTAATGTGACTGGCCGAAACCCTAGTTAGTATTGCACCTTTTAAGGGTTTTTCTCTATATACCTTGTCTCCCGTTTCCACTAGGGCTAAACTTCTACTTGAAGGTATTCCTAGATAGTGCATGGCCTCGCTTATCAAGTATTCCCTAAGCATAGGTCCCAAAGCTGCACGCCCATCTCCCCCGCGTGAATATGGAGTCCTACCTGAGCCCTTAAGTTGAATGTCCACCCTACTTCCATCTGGCCTTATCTGCTCTCCTAGAAGGAGAGCCCTGCCATCCCCTAGCATGGTAAAATGTCCAAATTGATGACCACCATAGGCTTGTGCAAGCAGGGACATCCCTTCAGCTTTTCTATTTCCAGCCAATATTTCTATGTTTTCTTCTTTTTTTAACTCATCTGGGTCTAGACCTAGTTCCCAGGAGAGAGATTCGTTCAAGAGCCTTAGTTTTGGAGAGCTAACTGGATTAACTTCTACTAATCTGTAAAATATATCTGAAAGTCTACTATAACTATTATCTAAATTCCATCCAAGCTTTTTACTCTTCATAAAAATTTCCCCTTTAAGTCAAAATTTCATTTATCCTTACTTAAAATTTATACCCATTCTAATCTTTATTCTCTCACACTTTAAAGAATATCTTTTATAGCCTTAAATTAAATCCTTCAGAGAATATATTTTCTTTCCCTTTCTATCGATATCTGAATTTGCAGCTAGCATTGAATTTACTATCGCCTCTTCTGTTGCATGGACTGTTGCCTTAAAGATAGGGTTTATCTTATCTTCATTAATCATTTTAATATCAATTATATCCTGCTCCTCATAGTGTTTTATTATATTTGCTGTTGAAAATCCTAGGGCTATTTCTCCACTTCCATTGCCTGAATAGCTGCCTGTTCTAGATATGCCGGGGAAAATTCTTTTAATAACTCTTTTAAGCTGCCTAGAAGAAAGTGGTATATCTGTAGCTAGTATTGCCATTATAGATCCCTTGTCCTCTGTAGCTATATTCTTGCCTATCCTTTCACATAGGTCCTCGCCAATATGATTTCCATTTAAAACAAAATCCTCCAAGGATCCAAAGTTGCTAAGTACAAGCACTCCTATAGTATAGTCCCGCCCTCCAAGACTGACTATCCTAGATGAAGAACCTATACCTCCCTTTAGGTCATAGCAGACCATGCCAGTTCCAGCACCGACATTTCCCTCATCAAATTTACTAGCAGCTATTTCTATCGCCCTAAGCACATCTTCCTCTCCTATATGGAGGCCTCTGATATCATTGATCCTTCCATCATTACACTCACCTATGATTGGATTTACAGTACCTGTAGTATCACCGATATCATCATTTCTATCTAATTTATATTTAACTAAAGCCTCGTATGCCCTACCCACACTAAGTGTATTTGTAAGTATAATTGGAGTCTCTATCACACCTAATTCATCTACTTGAACAAGTCCTGTTGATTTGCCAAAACCATTGATTACATGTGATGCGGCTACTATTTTATCTTTAAAGATATTTCCTGGGTGGGGAACTATAGCTGTAGTGCCAGTTTTTATTTTTCCATTGTTTAGGGTTACATTGCCCACTCTGACTCCTTCTACATCAGTTATAGAATTATTTTTTCCCCTCTTGATATTTCCTATTTCAATTCCATAATCTCTTATTTTATCGTTCATGATTTCACCTCATTTTATATTATTAGTATGATCGATTATACTGTGATTTACAAAAATATCACAAGCACCATAAAGTCTATACCCCTATATCATCTATTCATCTAACTTTATTCTAGTATTTTATATCATTTTCTTCTAGACTTTATATAATCCTCCTTTAAATATTTTGAAAGATTCAAACTATGGACCTTGTGATATACTATTGTTAACAATATCTTTAGGAGGGGTTTTATGTTAAATTTACTCAAAAACAGAAGGAGTATTAGGAAATTTAAAGACCAGGAAGTGCCCAAAGACTTAGTCCACAAAATTCTTGAGGGAGCTCTTCTCTCGCCATCTGGAAAAAACATCCAGCCTTGGGAGCTAGTTGTGGTAGATGACAAAGGGAAAATATCTAAACTTGGAGAGCTAAGAGGTCCAGCCTCTAAGCCTATTTCCAACTCGCCACTAGCTATAGCTGTGCTAGCAGACCCTGATGCCACTGATGTTTGGATAGAAGACTCAAGTATTATCTCACTTGTAATTCAACTTGCAGCTCAGTCTCTAAATCTCTCTTCTTGCTGGATTCAAGTAAGGAATAGGTTAGGAGTAGATGATAGGGATGTTGAAATTAGTGTGAGAGAAATCCTAGATATTCCAGATAAATACAAGGTTGAATCTATAATAGCTATAGGATATCCAGGTGAAGAGAAGTCTCCACACGATTTAGAAAAGATTAAATTAGAAAAAGTTAAATATAATTCATTTAAAAAAACATTTTAAATGAAGCAAGTCGAAATTTGCTCTTCCAAGCAAACTAAAGCTATAAAAGAAAAATAATTTAATAAGATTTTAAAAAAGTAAGAGATCAACATATCATTTATACACACAATATGTTGATCTCTTATTTTTTATATTTCTATTTCCATCATTATATAGACTTAATATAAATTTAATCTTTTAAAGCTTCCGATTATCATTTGTTGATAAAAAATTATATATCCTGATCTTCTTTTCCTTTGTTTTTACAGTAGCATATATACCAAGAAGCTCTCTTGTCTACATTTATTTCCCTTACTTGTTCAAATATAGTTTCCATCTCTTCCTTGGCTATCTTGATGAAATTAAAATAGTCTCCTCTTTCTAGCCATTCGATAACAGTGGTGAGCAAGGCTCTTTCCTTATTGTAATCGTGAATGACTACAGTTTTTCTTGCAATCCTACGCATTTCCCTATATAGTTCCAATCTTTCTTCTCTCTGAAGTCCATGGGCTACATAAGATGTGATTACAAGATCAAATGATTTATCCTCAAAGGGCAGTCTATCATCTGGATCGATATGAATTAGCTCCACCCTAGAGTCTTTGAGTTTTTTCCTTGCCTGATTTAGCATTCGCACAGATGTATCTACGCCAGTTATACTCAAGCCATCATCAGCTAGGGTCTTACAAAGAGCACAAGTGCCACATCCTATATCTAGTACACTATCATATTTTTTTATATCAATTTCATGATAGGCCCTATCCCTTATCTTTTTAAAATATCTAACTTGAAAGTTGAAAAACATACCATATATAGGTGCAATCCTGTCAAATATAGACATATCATCACTCCCTTCCTATTTCTATTATCTATCTAACTTTTAGAGAGTGCTTACATCATCACACATCCAACTCTATACTTTTCATCTGTTTTTGTAATTTATATTTTGACAAATATGATATAGTTAATAGTAGGTGATTTAGATGGATAAAACAGCTAATAAGTCATTAGTTATAAAAATTTTATTGGCACTTATAGTAATTTTTTATTTTATTTTTTTATATATTGATTTTTTTAAAGTAGAAACTCTCATATCTTCAAGTAGGATTAAGTTTTTATCTATGCTCTTAGTTTTTTTAGTATGTCTGATGATAGCTAAGGACTCTATTTCAAATAAAGATTGTTATCTACTAAGATTAGGCCTTTTCCTTACAGTTATTGCGGATATATTTCTCTTGCTTTTAGATAATCATTATATATTTGGAGTAGGATTATTTTGCATAGTTCAAATATTATATTCAATTAGATACAAGCCTGGTCATAGTAAAGAGATCCTTGCTAAGTTTAGCCTGCTTTTTATAGCATTGTTGGTTTTTTATATTATTTTAGATACTTTTATAATAGAAGTTGATTTTTTAATAGTCTTATCCTTATACTATGCAATCTGTATCTTGTCTAGCACAAAAAAAGCAATAGATCTTTACAAGAAGAAAAGTTTTCCAAGACTAAATAGCAAGATCTTAGTCCTGGCTATGATTTTATTTTTATTGTGTGATATAAATGTTGGTCTATTCAATATTGTCAAATCTATATCTACAAGCAATGGCTTTGCAAGTTCATTGGCTAATGTATCCTCAATCTCAATGTGGTTCTTTTACCTGCCCTCTCAAGTCCTCCTATCCTTAAGTGGATATAGTGAGGATTATTTGAAAAGTCTATTTACAAA